>CAYMZL010000246.1:588-4431 GCA_964394825.1 uncultured Dehalococcoidia bacterium
CGGGTATTCGGCCTGTTCCAGAAGCTCCTGACCCTTGTCTTGAATCTGGGAAAGGGCCCATTCGACTTGGTCCGCGGTCCGCACCAGACCCTCGGGGAAATCCGTATGCGAATCTCCGGGCCTGCCCAGCCTGTCGTAGCCGCCCTTGTGCCAATGACCGGGGGCGTCGTGGCAGTCGAACCGGATCACTTCTTCATTGCCGACATCAACGCCAATGGTCGGCCCGCCGCAGCCCTGGCCGCGTACGGTCAAGATCCTGAGGGGCCATACGTATGCGGAAACTTGTCCGTCCGAGGACAAGGGAAGATGCAGCGCTTCACCGCGGTATGTTTCGCCGGGTATCTTGGTCGCCATATTCGAATCCTCCATCGCCGGCCTGACCGGCCGATAAGTTCCGATAGTAATGTGTCCCCAAAATAGCACACTTGCCGCTGCGCTCCAAATCACGAAAGCAGATGTTATTTATCGGCAATGAACACGTTGGGCTATAATACAAAGTCGTTCGCGACGACCCTTATGCCTCGGCTGCGCTAGGAGGACTCGGATGCTGACCGCCGAACAGAACGCGAGACTCACCCAGGTGGGACCGGGCACGCCCATGGGAGAGCTGATGCGCCGGTATTGGATACCGGTCCGGCCCTACGCCCAACTCCTGGACGAGAAAGTGATGCCCATCAGGGTCCTTGGCGAGGACCTGGTGCTTTTCCAAGCCCAGAACGGCGACCTGGGCCTGGTCGGCGAGTATTGCGCCCACCGCATGACCCAGCTCAAGTATGGATTCCCAGGTGAGAACGGCCTCCGATGCTGCTACCACGGATGGATGTACAGCCCAACCGGCCAGTGCATCGACACACCCATGGAAGCGCCCGGCGGGACCTTCAAGGACCAGATAAAGATCACGGGATACCCGGTGCAAGAGTTGGGCGGTCTGGTATGGGCCTATATGGGCCCCGGCCCGGCCCCTCTCCTGCCGCCCTGGGACCTCTTGGTGTTTCCCAACGCGCTGCGGCAGATAGGTATCGTGGAGTTGGACTGCAACTGGCTCCAGTGTCACGAAAACACCGGCGACCCCACCCACAGCGCCTATCTGCACGGCCACAGCTTCAAGTTCATTCTGGAGCAACGGGGCGAATTGGACGAGCGGGCCGGCGACCAAGCGACCCACACCCTCTACGGCCGCATGAAGCTGGAGGTCGGCATCGAATCCCTATGGGTCAACCCCACCGAGCACGGCATGGAGAAGGGGATCAACTACTCCAAGGACCTGGGCGCCGAGCGGGACTATAGATCGCGGCATTCCACCGTCATCTTCCCTTTCTTCACCCAGACCGGCGGCCCCACCCGGCCCCGCCAGGAGTTTCAGATACGGGTGCCCATCGACGACACCCACACCTACCACATCAACTACGGCTGCTACCTCGCTCCGCCGGAGATCGAGGTCCCCAAACAGGAGGTCATCCCCTGGTACAAAGTGCCCCTGTACGACGACGACGGCAAGCCGATTTTGGACTTCGTTTTCGCCCAGGACGCCCACGCTTGGATAGCCCAGGGGCCCGTCACCGACCGCACCAACGAGCAACTTGGACGCACGGACCTGCCCATAGTCTTCATGCGGCGTCAGTTTGAAGAGCAGATGAGCCTCGTCGAGGATGGCGGCGAGCCCATGAACGTGTTCCGTGACCCGGACAAGATGCCCGATCTGATACACGGTGGTAAATGGGACGACAATGACTCGGCGGTGTTAGGTATTCGGAGCGCCCTTTCCAACTTCAGGACCGCCTACCACAAGGGCTACGCCATCGATGACGCCGACCGCTACGGCCCGGCGATGCCCCTGATCGCCGATATGATGCGTCAGATAGAGGAACTGGAGAGTTCTAGGGCCGGATAAGGCCGGTTGCCGGAGTATTGGTGCCCACCGTTCGTCCTTCCGGCCTGCGCCGGGACGACGGAGTATGCCGGGGAGTATCCTTACACCTGCCAGATTGTCCCTAACCCAGTTTTTGGCGCCTAGGCCGCATGGTCCCGCCGCGACGGGCGTCGTACTGCTCGTCGTATCCCCGTGGCGCGGGCGTTGCCGGGTATCAGGGTATTCCACCGCCGCCGCAACCGTGCCCGCCGTCCGGGAACGTTAGCCGTGATATTATTGGGCCGCCAAACGCCCAAACGGAGGACCACCATGGCCCCTGGAGGCAACGACTGGCTGGCCCAGACCCCCGAAGAGACGCTGGAGCCGGCACTCCCCATCTGCGACCCCCACCACCATTTCTGGGTTGCCCGGCCCGAACCCGTGCACTACCAACAGTACCTGCTGCCGGAACTGGCCGCCGACGTCAACAGCGGCCATAATGTGCGCTCGACGGTGTTCATCGAGGTACGCGCCGAATACCGCAAGGACGGCCCCGACGAGATGAAGCCCGTGGGCGAGGTCGAGTACATCCAGACCATCGCCGACGACAGCGCCGCCGGGAAGCATGGCCCCACCCGGGCCGCCGCGGCCATCATCGGGCATGCCGACCTGAAATTGGGAGAGGGCGTGCGGCCGGTGTTGGAAGCGATGCAGACGGCCAGTCCCAACCGCTTCCGTGGCGTGCGCCACTCGGTGGGCTGGGACGAAAGCCCAGAACTGGCCAACCGCGATATAAAAGGGGTCCTGGGAACAGACGCCTACCGCGCCGGGGCCAAGGTCATGGCCGGCATGGGCCTGGTCCTTGAGAACTCTCTCTACTTCCACCAGCTACCGGAGCTGGCGGATTTCGCCCGGGCCGTGCCGGAACTGACCATCGTTCTTAACCACATCGGCGGCCTGTGCCGCATAGGTCCCTACGCCAACCGGGACGGCGAAGTCATACCCGAGTGGCGGAGAGGCGTTGAGGAAGTGGCCAAGTGTCCCAACATAATCATGAAATTGGGCGGCGTCGGCCAACTCCGCTACGGCTTCTATTGGCACGACCGGGAAACCGCCGTCGGCTCCGAGGAGTTGGCCGAAGGACTGGGCCCGCTGATGGAGCACTGTATCCAGCAGTTCGGCCCCGGCCGTTGCATGTTCGAAAGCAACTTCCCGGTGGACAAGGTCTCCTATTCCTACAACGTGGTGTACAACGCCTTCAAGCGGCTGTCCAAGGGTTATTCGGCGGCGGAACGCGCCGCCATGTTCCACGACACCGCCGCCCGCGTTTACAACATCGACGTTTGATGCAGCTCAGGAAGCTTCAAGGAGCAAGCACTTATGGAAGTGAGACCATTCACCATCGCCGTCGAGGACAGCGTCCTGGAGGACCTGCGCCGGCGCCTGGCGGATACCCGCTGGCCCGACGAGATCCCCGGCTCCGGGTGGGACTACGGCAGCAACCTGGCCTACCTGAAGGAACTGGTTGAATACTGGCGGACGGGGTTCGATTGGCGGGCCCAAGAGGCCAAGCTCAACGCCTTCAGTCACTTCAAGTCCCAGGTGGACGGGCTGGACATCCACTTCATCCACGAGCGAGGCAAAGGCCCCGGCCCCATGCCTTTGGTCATCACCCACGGCTGGCCCAGTTGTTTCTTCGAGATGACCAAGATCATCCCCTTGTTGGCCGACCCCGGCAGCCACGGGGGAGACCCGGCGGATTCCTTCGAAGTGGTGGCGCCCTCCCTGCCAGGGTTCGGGTTCTCCGGTCATGCCAAGGACCGGGGTATGGAGGTCCAGCGCGTGGCCGGTATGTGGCACAAGCTGATGACCCAAAATCTGGGCTACCCCAGGTTCGCCGCCCAGGGTGGCGACATCGGCGGCGGCGTGACAGCCCGACTGGGCTTTGTCCACGCCGAAAGCCTGTACGGCATCCATCTGACCTCCAAAACCCG
>CAYMZL010000247.1:0-4415 GCA_964394825.1 uncultured Dehalococcoidia bacterium
ACGCCTGGCGGTTGTTCTCGCGTCGTATATCGCCTATATCCTGGCGTTCAATTTCCTGGAAGTGGTGTTGGGCACCATTACCGGGATGATTATCACGCTGCCGGTTCTGATGACCGCCTGGATGTTCGGGTTGCGGGGAGGCCTCGCAGCCGGCCTCATATCTCTCCCGTTGAACATAGTTATGGTGGTGGCGTTCACTTCCCAAAGCGCAACAGACTGGATGTTCAGCGGCGGAATTCCGGGAAGCATCTCGGAACTGTTGGTGGGCGCTTTGGTGGGCAGACTGCGCGACGTGGACAACCGCCTGTCCGAAGAGATTCGCAAGCAGAAGGAGGCCGAAGAAGAGATCTTGGCGTTGGCCAAATTCCCTTCGGAAAGCCCAAACCCAGTGCTCCGCATAACAAACGACGGCACGCTCCTCTACGCCAATGCGCCGAGTACGCCCTTGTTGGTCACGTACGGCGCCCACGTTGGAGGCCGGGCCCCCGAAGCCTGGGCCACCATCGTTAGGGATTCCTTGAGCAGTTCGGCCAACCAGGAGTTCGAAATCTTCCACGAAGACCGGACTTGGACGTTGGTGGTTGCGCCGGTCAGCGACGCGGGCTACGCCAACCTCTACGGCCTGGAGGTCACGGAGCGCAGGCAGATCGAGCGGATGAAGGATGAGTTTGTGTCGATCGCCTCCCACGAACTGCGGACCCCGGTTACTTCCATCAAGGGTTACTTGGAATTGCTGTTGTCCGACGAACCGTTGTCTCTGAACGACGAGCAAACCCGTTTCTTGGACGCCGTGAGCCGGAACACCAACCGCCTTGAAAAATTGGTCAACGACCTTCTGGACATCTCCCGGTTGGAATCGGGCATGGTTACCATTGAGCCGTCGGTCTTTGACTTCAGAGAGGTAATCGCCCAGGTGGTGGGCGAGATGCAGTCCGAGTTGGAGGACTACGACTTGGAGACCAATACCCACGAGTACCCGTCGGCGGTGGTTGTGGAAGCGGACAGAGGACGTATCCTGCAGGTCATGACGAACCTGCTCAGTAACGCGGCGAAGTACGCTCCCGCAGGGTCTGGCATCGGGATCCGCATCGACGAAAATGGAGACCGGCTCGTGAAAGTCAGCGTAGAGGACCATGGCCCAGGCATCTCAGCGCTGGACATGGAAAACCTGTTCCAGAAATTCTACCGCGTGGACAATTCCACGACCCGGTCGGCGGCGGGAACCGGGTTGGGGCTGGCCATCAGCAAGGCGTTGGTGGAACTCCACGGCGGCGAGATCTGGGTGGAGAGCGAGCTCGGCCAGGGCAGCACATTCAGCTTCACCATCCCGAAGGAGCGCGGACTCAGCCTCAAGCACGCCTAGGACCCGTCCGGGATCATCCGTTTTTCCAGCTTCCGGCTTGGACCACCCACCGCCCCCGCTCCGTCCCCCGCCACCCTTGACCGGTCCATAATGTCCTGCCTTCCGAAACCAGACGCCTTTGTTATACTTGTGGCCAATTCTGGCCGGACTGGTGTTCCGCAGGCCCGCGGCCGGCGCCGGTAATCTGGTCTTCCAAGGACGAGAATGGACATCGGTCTATATGTCCGGGATTACATCGACGACCCCACCAGGCCGCTTTACGACCAGATAGAAGAAGCGGCCGAAATATTCCGCCTCGCCAAGGGCATGGGATTCACCTCCATCTATATGCCCCAACATTACATCGCCCACCCCACCGTCTGGCCCCAGCCCATGGAGGTCCTATCGCGGTTGGCGCCCGATGCCGAAGGGCTGAGGTTGATGACCGGCATCCTCCTCCTGACCTACCACAATCCGGTGGATATCGCGGAGCGGACGGCGACTCTGGACCAGATCAGCAATGGACGGTTCACCCTTGGAGTCGGCCTGGGCTACGTGGAGAAAGAGCTGGAGGCCTTCGGCACCAACCGGGCGGATCGGGTGAGCCGCTTGGAGGAGTCCATCTCCCTGATGAAACAGTTGTGGACGGGGGAAGAGGTCAACCATGAGGGCCGGCATTGGACCGTCCGCGGCGCACGTCTGGGAATCACACCCGTCCAGAAACCCCATCCCCCCATCTGGCTCGCGGCACAGAGCCCAGGGGCGGTACGCCGGGCGGCGGCCATCGCCGACGCCTGCCTTCTGGGCCCGCAACCGAGCTGGGATGACATAGAGCGTCTGTCGGCCATGTATTGGGAAGCCGTCGCGGAGCAGCCCGGAAAGACGGGCCACCTGACGGCCAACCGCTCCATATCGGTGGCGCATGACCGGGAGACCGCGGTCTCTGAAGCCATTGCCGCCGGCGAGGCCAAGGCCGGGCTGTACACCAACTTCAACATGCAGGAGTCCACCACCGTGGACTTCGGCCTCGGGGGCTCACGGGACCTGGGGGACTGGGCGATCGTGGGAAGCCCTCAAGATTGCGCCGAGACCATCGTCCGCTGTCACGAGGAGAATGGATTGGAGTACATCGGTTTCGGTGCATTGAACCTGCCCAAGGGAAAGTCGGCGCGGCTGGAGTACCTCCAGTTGATCTCGGAGGAATTACTGCCCCTCCTGCCTTAGCCATCAAGAATCGGACCCGGCAGGTCAGTCCGGTGGTCCAGTGATGCAGGGGTATCAGGGCGACAAGACGAAGGCCTCCGCTCCATGCGGATAGATTGGGGTAACCGGCTGCAATTTATACTTCATTTGGAAATAGTTGGGGCAAGCAGCGTTGGCGGAAGTTGCGATAGAGGACCTGGTCTCCCGGCCCCTGCCCCACGGCTAGTGAGACTCGAATATCTCCTGGAACTCGGCGATCTTGGCCAACAGAGCTTCTTTCTCATTGGACGTGGGATTCCGCGGGTCTTTGGCCTTGGGGAACCGGCCCAGCTTTAGCATCGACGCCATCAACAGCAGCCGGGCTTTGTTGGCGTCAAGATTGCTGCCGGCGATGCTAAGATCGTGCATGAAGCCGGGCACTCTTCCGCCGGGGTCGGAACGTCCCACCCGGACCACCGGCAGCCCGCTGTAGACGGCTATGGCAAGGGCGGCCATCTGCGAAGTTGACCCCAGACCATAGGGGGATGTGCCCTCGAGCACCAGGCCGTGGAGCTTGGGTGAGTTTTCGTCCGGGTTTCTCTGGTCGGCCAAGGCCTTGGCGATCCGCGCCAGGATGTCCACCTCTTGGTCGGGATTCAAACTGTCGTCCTCGCCCATATACGAGGCGTGCTTGACGATGTTTACTCTAGTGATGGCGCTGGGCAGCAGGCCGCCTCCGGAATCTTTGACTCTGACACCGATGGGGGTCGAATCTCCGACGGTGTCGATGAACATCACATCGGCTGGCAACCGCGTCAGATTTACGTCCGACGTGACAGTGTGTTTGTAGTTGGGCCGGTACCAGATGGTCACCGGAGGACCGACTGTCCCCAGAATCCCGCCGTGGCCGCCGGTGGCCTTGTAATTACCGGGCCGGTCATCGGCTTTTTTGAATTCCCTGGCAGCGTACACCCGTTCATCCTGCACGCCAACCGCTCCCAGTCCGCCGGCTTGTCCAGACAGAATCAGCTCCACCGCATCCACGATATTGCGGTCACCGTCGTTGGCCAACTGGCCGTGAGTGCGCTGCGAGGCGCAGGCGGTAAGGGGGAGTTGGGTGTCGATCAACAGACTGAGCCAGTAGGTGGTCTCCTCGACGGTCGGGCTTCCCTCAAGCCAGACCGCCCCGGCGAAATCGCCCTGGGCCAAGGTACGCTGTACCGTATTGGTGACCCTGGCCAGGTCGGAGTAACGCGGGCGGCGGCTGATGGGGAAGGGCTGGTAGGGAAAGTAGTCCACTCCGGCAACTTCACCTTGGCCCGTATATCCAGCCGGAGGCAGGGCCCTTATGAACTCGAACTCCGCTTTGCGGTCGAGTACATTGCCCTCACCGTGCTCATCGCGCCCGGCGATGGTCCGGTCGATGTCCGCGAAAACCCGGGATGCGTCGGGATAGAACGACTGCCTCCCCCCGTATTGGATGGCCGGGTCGGTCATGTCTCCGGCTTCGAACGGGACCCCCCGTCCGGACCCGTCTTTGCGGCGGGCCATGTAAGGAAGGAGAAACGGACCGTCCTCCGGGTGGAGTTCGACCTCGTAAAATTCTTGACCGTCGTCCCAGTACACATCCTTGGCGTCTTCTTCCATGGGATGGGCGCTGAATTTCTTGATCCGGACGGTGACCGGCTCGTACAACGATTGGGCCACCAGATGGTCGAAGCGGCCAGGCAGATCTCTCTCACCATCAGTACGGCCTTTATTGCTGGTGACCAATGACGGTGAGTTGGCGATGGTCGACGTGGGCCCGGAGAATACGGCAATCTTCGGCCTGGCCATGGCAGCACCCCCTCAATCTTGATTGTGAATCGTTACTCCGGCCCTCTTAGACCGC
>CAYMZL010000248.1:0-4395 GCA_964394825.1 uncultured Dehalococcoidia bacterium
TGGAAACCTCGATTGGAAATCTACTGCGGCACCCTTGAGCCGACCCATTACAACCCAAGCGCACGAAGCCGTCAAGCGGGAGAGGCTAACCCGTCGCTGCTGGCATACCCATGTTGGCGGCGTCGTAGCCGCCCAGGCTCTCCACGCGCCGGTGCAGCGCGGGACGTCGGAGCAGGTCCAACAACACCTGGACCGGCCCGTCGTTTAGGAAGTGGACCGGGATCACCAGGTCATATCGCTCCTCTGCCAAGGGGAGAAAATCCAGGCCCATGGCGACGGCGGCGGCTTTCACCCCGATACCCACGTCGGCGCTGCCCGAGGCCACGGCGGCGGCCACCGCGAGATGGCCCCATTCCTCCCGTCCGTACCCTTCCACAATTTCAGGGGGAACGCCGGCCCCGGCCAAGGCCCGGTCGAGGAGCGCTCTGCTTCCCGACCCGGCTTGGCGGTTGACCAGCCGGACCCCCGGATTGGCCAGATCGGCCACGCCTCGCACCTGCTTCGGGTTCCCGAAGGCGACGATCAGGCCCTGCTGCCAGGAGGCGAAGGTGATTAACGCGCAGGGAAAGGGCACAAGTTGCCGGACCCAGGAACTGTTGTAGGTCCCGGTGGCCTCGTCCATCAGGTGACAACCGGCCACGTGGGCCTCGCCCCGGGCCAGGCCCAACAACGCCTGACGGCTACTCTCTTCACCAGCCACCAAAGCCACTCCTTTCGAGCGGAGGGCCGTTTCCAGCAGGCCCACCGCCGGGTCGCAGCCCAGCATCGACAGTGTCGGCGATTCAACTTCTTCCCGGTCGAAGGGCTGCACCGTAACCCGGCCTGCTCCTCCTTGGGACACGATCAGCCCTTCAGCGGCAACCACGGCGTGGCGGGCGTTGTCCGGCCCGGCCAAAGGGCGGGCCAGCAGTCTCGGTCCCACCCGGAACAAACGTGCCCGCTGGGCTGTGCCGCTGGACAAGGGACCGACGGGCAAGGGACCAGTTGTGGAGTCTGCGACGAGCTCTGCTTCCACCGCAACCGAGGGTTGGTCCGGTAGATAAAAGAGCGAGTCGACCCTTTCTCCCAGGGCCTGGGCCAACCGCAGAGCAACTTCGGTGGAAGGGTTGGCATTGCCGGATTCCAGTGAAGAGTAGGCCTGACGGCTGATTCCCGTCTGACCCGCCAACTCGCCCTGAGTAAGACCGGCCTTGGTGCGGGCCCGCTTCAGATTATTTTGAAGGGTATGGCTGTTGCGGGGCATGACCTAAAAGTACATTAACCTTGATACTTTAGCAAGTTTACTTTACAATCGGCCAATCTCAAGATATGCCTAATTCATCGAAGCCGGCCCTGCCGGCACGCTGGGCAAATATATTTTTCCTCGGATTGGCGCTTTTGACGGCCTCCTGCGGTGGAGACGGCGGCGCGACGCTGAGAGTGCTGGCGGCATCGTCGTTGACCGAGGCGTTCCAGGACCTGGCCCGGGACTTCGAGGCAGAGAATCCCGGCGTCAAGGTTAAGTTGGACTTTGGCGGCAGCCAGAGGTTGCGCTCCCAACTGGAATTCGGGGCCAAAGCCGACGTCTTCGCCTCGGCGGACCACCTGCAGATGGAACGGGCGGTGGCGGCGGATCTGACCGTCGGACCGGCTGCTGATTTCGCCTCCAACACGCTGGTGGTAATCGCCATGCCGGAAGGACTGGTCAGTGATCTGGCGGACCTGGCGCGGCCCGGAGTCAGGTTGATCCTGGCCCACGGCAGTGTCCCGGCAGGCTCGTATTCCCGCCGGGTCCTACGGAATCTGGCCCAGGGCCACACCTTGGGACTGGGCAGCCGGTTCGAGGAGGACGTTTTAGCCAACCTGGTTTCGGAAGAGCCCAACGTGCGGAACGTGCTCCAAAAGGTTGCGCTGGGAGAGGTCGATGCCGGGATCGTCTACCAGACCGATGTCACGGTAGCCCATGCGGCAGGAGACGTCCGGGTCATCCCCATCCCTACAGCGTCCAATGTGAGCGCCCAGTACCCCATCGCCGTGCTTCGGGACGCGCCCGAGGCGGCGTTGGCCCAGGAATTTATCCGCTTCGTGCTATCGGAGGCCGGTCAACGCCGTCTGAAGGAACGCGGGTTTGGGCCGCCGTGACTCTCATCATTAGACCCACGCACACCTGACTCAAAACAAGCGATGCAGATCAAAGGAAGACCCAATTGGCCAGACTGACTGCGGTTAACCGCCTCACGACCAACCCCGCTGGTGTATTGGGCGGCGGGGGCGCGGGTTTGTACGTGCTGTTCATCGGCTTGCCGGTGGTTGCGTTACTCGTCCGGGCTGCCCAGCAGAGCAATTTTCTGGATGCGGTCACCGGCGACGTGGCCCTGACGGCATTGCGTTTGTCCCTGTTCACCAGCATCGTCAGCATGGCGGTGGTGGTGCTGCTGGGCACTCCCTTCGCCTACCTGCTGGCCCGGAGCGATAGGCTGTGGGCCAGGGTTGTGGACAGTTTGGTTGAACTCCCTCTGGTCTTGCCGCCGGTGGTGGCCGGGGTGGCCATGCTCATGGCCTTTGGCCGCAATGGATTGATCGGTCCTAGTCTGGAGGGTCTGGGGATCACAATCCCATTCACCACCGCGGCCGTGGTGTTCGCCCAGATCTTCGTGGCCTCGCCCTTCTTCATCCGGTCCGCCAAACTGGGCTTCCAGTCGGTGGCGAAGGACTATGAAGACGTGGCCCAGACATTGGGAGTGTCGCCCTGGCGCACCTTCTTTCGTATCACCCTGCCTTTGGCCGGGCCCGCCATGTTCACCGGTCTGGGCCTGGCTTGGGCGCGGGCGCTCTCCGAGTTCGGGGCGACCATGATGTTCGCCGGGAACCTGACCGGCGAGACCCAGACCATGCCCCTGGCGATAATGACCGCCATGGAAACCAATCTGGACGGCGCTCTGGCCCTGTCGGTGATGCTGTTGGCCGGTTCGATCCTGGTGCTGGCCGTATTGGGGCTGCTAACCCGGCGCCCGTGGCAGGGACGGTGATGGACCGGCAGAGCGGCGGAACGGCCGCCAGGGGCTGGGTCCAATGCCAGTTGGGCGACTTCCATCTGGAGACCCATTGGGAGATCGAGCCGGGACAGGTGCTGGTGCTGTTCGGGCCTTCCGGCGCCGGCAAGTCGACCACCCTCAGAGCCATCACGGGACTGTTGCGTCCGGTGCGGGGTCACGTGGAGGCGGGCGGCCGGGTGGTCTACGACAGCGGCGATGGAATCTGGGTGCCCACCCACCAACGTCGCCTGGGCTATCTGACGCAGCAATACCACCTGTTTCCCCACCTTAAAGTGGCGGCCAACATCGCCTTTGGGCTTCAGGACCGCGGCTCACCTGCCGGCAGAGAACGCGTTTCGGAGCTGTCCGCTCTCTTTCAGTTGGGTGGTTTGGAGGACCGCTACCCCTGGGAGCTTTCCGGAGGACAGCAGCAGCGGGTCGCCTTGGCCCGCGCCCTGGCCTCCAGGCCGGCGATGCTGCTATTGGACGAACCCTTCGCGTCATTGGACGCCGAACTGCGCCGAACCCTGCGCCGTGAGCTGAGGGCGATGTTGGCCCAGTCCCCGGTGCCGGTGATGTTGGTGACCCACGACCGGGAGGAGGCTTTGGCCCTGGGAGACTCCGTCCAGGTCATCAGCGAAGGCCGTATCCTGGTCACCGGGGAGCCGCTGGAGGTGTTGGGGCAGCCGGGGCAGGAACGGGTGGCCCGGCTGGTGGGTGTGGAGAACCTATTCGATCTGACGGTGCAGCAAAGAAACTCCAGGGATGGGACCATGACCTGCGTTGGGCCGGGTCTGCGCTTGGAGGTCCCCCTGGACTCCCGCGTCTCCGGAGGCGTGGAGTCCGGGGGTGAGCGGGACCGCGTCACCGTGGGCATCCGGGCTTCGGATATCATCCTGGCCAAGGAAGACCTATCCGGCTCTTCGGCCCGCAACCGGCTGCGGGGGCAGGTCGTTTCGGTCGAGCCCCGCCCACCGGGTTATGCCGTTACTTTAGACTGCGGGCAGCCCCTGCGTTGCCACATCACCGGGGCGTCATTGGAGGAGATGGGTATCCAGGCCGGACAGCAGCTGTGGGCCGTCTTCAAAGCGTCGTCCTGTTTCCTGGTGGACGAAGACCAACCGCCCCGGACCGCATCAGAAGACAGGGCTTAGCGGACCACCTTTGCCGGCCCAACCGCAGAAATTCCTGGTGTTCAACACAGCGATGAAACATCGCTCCAGATCGCTGGGTTAAGGGCATTAGATTATGTCGGCTATGCCGGGACGGGAACCCGGCCAAATACTGGATGACGGTGCCATA
The DNA here is from genome assembly GCA_964394825.1 of uncultured Dehalococcoidia bacterium. GTDB lineage: Bacteria > Chloroflexota > Dehalococcoidia > Lucifugimonadales > UBA3495 > UBA9611. The sequence continues at coordinate 4,317 of CAYMZL010000248.1, forward strand.
TTAACGTTCATTTGGATTACGAATTTCGTTTGTTATTTGCATTCACGATACTCGATTACCCTTACCAACGCATTTAGAA
>CAYMZL010000249.1:0-4389 GCA_964394825.1 uncultured Dehalococcoidia bacterium
GCATCGTTCGGGACATCCTGGCCATGGGCGCCCGTCCCATCGCCCTGCTCAACTCACTTCGCTTCGGCCCTTTGGACGACCCTCAGAACCGGCACCTGTTTCACGGCGTGGTGGGCGGCATCTCTTGGTACGGGAATTGTATCGGCGTGCCCGACGTGGCCGGCGAGATCTGCTTCGACCAGTCTTACTCTCAGAACCCATTGGTCAACGCCATGTGCGTGGGCCTGATCCGGGCCGACCGCATCGCCACCGCCGCCGCCAGCGAGGTGGGCAACGTGCTGCTCCTGGTGGGTGCGGGCACCGGGCGCGACGGCATACACGGGGCATCCGGACTGGCGTCTCGAACATTCGAGGAGGAGGTGGAGCTGCGCCCCACCGTTCAGGTGGGCAACCCGTTCTTGGAAAAAGTGCTCATCGAGGCCTGCTTGGAGGCGCTGGACACCGGCCTGGTGAACGCCATCCAAGACCTGGGCGCGGCGGGGCTGACCAGCGCGGCCGTGGAGTCGGCGGCGCGGGGCGGCCGTGGCATCCGTCTGGATATCTCCCAGGTCCACCAACGGGAACAGGGCATGAGCCCATACGAGGTGATGCTCTCGGAGTCCCAGGAGCGTATGTTGTTGGTGGTGGCGCCGGAAAACGTGCCTGCCATCAGGGATGTCTTCGATAGATGGGACGTGACCTGCCGGGAGATCGGCCACGTTATCGCCGAACAGGTGGCCCAGGTGGCCGACGGCCCGGAGTTGGTGGCCGACCTTCCCATCGGCGCCCTTTCAGAAGCGCCTCAATACTGGTTGGAGGGAAAGCCGTCGGAGGCTGACATCAAACGTCTCCAGTTGGAGCTGGACTCTGTCCCGCTGCCCCAGGATGGGCCAGAACAAACGTTGCTGCGCCTCCTGGCGTCTCCCAGCATCGCCAACAAAGCGGGGGTCTACCGGCAGTACGACCACCAGGTGCAGACCAACACCGTGGTCGGTCCGGGAAGCGACGCCGCTGTTCTGCGGGTGAAGGGCACGAAGAAAGCCATCGCCTTGACCATCGACGGCAACGGACGTCTCTGCCAGTTGGACCCGTTTCAGGGGGGGCGGATAGTGGTCGCCGAGGTCTGCCGGAACCTGAGCTGTTCCGGGGCGTTGCCCTTGGCGGTGACCGACTGCCTCAACTTTGGCAGTCCGGAGCGGCCCGACATCTATCACCAATTGGAGCGATGCATCCAGGGTATCGCGGAGGCCTGCCGGGTGTTGGAAGTGCCGGTGGTGAGCGGCAACGTGAGCCTGTACAACGAGTCCAGGGGCCAGGCGATCTTCCCCACGCCCGTCGTGGGCGGCCTGGGTCTGTTGGAAGATGCCGCTAAGGCGACCAGGTCGGCCTTTGCCGCGGAAGGTTTGGTCGTTGGGTTGCTGGGCGCGGACACCAGCGAGGTTGAACCTCATGACCTGGCCGGCAGCGAGTACCTGCAGTGTATCCACGGCCGGGTAGAGGGCAGCCCTAGGATAGACCTAGATCTGGAAAAGCGGGTGCAGCAGGTTTGCCGCCTGGCCATCGAAGAGGGCTGTGTCGCATCGGCCCACGACTGCTCGGAAGGCGGCTTGGCGGTGGCTCTGGCCGAGTGCTCCATCCAGGGCGCCGTCGGCTTCACCGGCGATTTTCCCGTCCCGGACCGTTGGGACGCCGCCCTGTTCGGGGAACGGCAGTCGCGCATCATTGTCAGCCTGCCGGAGGACCGATGGAATGACCTGGTTAGCCTGGCCTTGGGCTTGGGGGTGCCGGTCGCCAAGCTGGGGTATACTGGGGGCGGCCGCTTCCGGCTCAACGGACAGGTGGACCTGCCGCTTTCCCAGATCAGCGACGTGTGGAACAACGGCCTGGAGGAAGCCAGTGGATGACCGACCACTGCGCGTTCTGTTTCTGACCCCCTATTTCCGGCCCTATCTGGGGGGCATAGAAAGGGCGATAGAGCAGCTATCGTTCCAGATGCAGCAGTCGGCCGCCGTCGAGGCCGTTGGTGTGCTCACGACCAAGTACTCCTTTCCCCGGCATCCGGAACCCACTTGGGATGATAGGGAAACCACCCCCGAGGGCATCTCCATCTACCGCCTCTCCGGATTCCCCCGTTGGTCCATCCCCCTCTACTCCGTCCCGTTGGTCTGGTTCTCGCCCTTGCGGCTGAAGAAATATCTGGACGAATTCAGACCGAACGTGATTCATTTTGTGGGCGACGGCTGGTTCTGGGGCCATTGCTGGGCGTGGTTCTGGTACCGGGGCCGGGCCCAGTTCGTGTTCACTCCTTCCTATCATACCCTGCCGCCCAGCAGATGGTGGTTGAAGCCCATCAACGCCTTTGTGTGCCACGTTGCCGACCGGGTGGTGGCGCTCACAGGGCACGAGGCGGAGGGTGTCCGCCGGGCCTATCTGACGCCCAAAGACAAGCTGGGGATAATCGGCTGGGGTGCTTCGTTTGACGTAAACTCTGGCCAAAGCGGCCCGGCCCCAGAGCAAGACCAGAACCAGTTGGGAGAAGACCGGGATGCCAAGCCCCTAACGGTGCTTTGCGTCGGCCGGCTGGGGAGGCACAAAGGCCAGCTCTGGCTGCTCGGCACCTACCTGCAAGCCCGCGCCGAGTTCAAACGCCCGGTGCGCCTGGTGCTGGTGGGGCGGGATGAGGGCGGCTCCGCCGAGATAGAGGGCTTCATCGCCCAGCACCATCTCCAGGGAGAGGTGACCGTGACCGGCGAAGTCTCGGACGCCGAGTTGTCCGATTGGTATGCCGAAGCCGGCCTGTTCGTTCTTTTCTCCCAATACGAGGCCTTTGGACTGGTGTTTCTGGAGGCCATGGGCCACGGCACGCCGGTGCTGACCCACGACGTCGGCGCCAACCGGGAGGTGCTGGGACAGGGAGCGGTGGTGGTCCCCAAGTTCGACCGGGAGGCGGCCGCCGCCGAATTGGCCCGCCTGGTGAACGACGATGCGGACCGCCTTGAGTTGGGTCTCGAAGCCCAGCGGTACGCCCTTTCTGAGTTCACCTGGCCGGCGGTGGCCGAGAAGTATCTGGAAGTCTACCAACACACTCGTACCGCAGCCTGATCTTAGGGGAAAGCACGTGGAGCGAAAAGCGCTGGAAGATGGCGCGCGCCGGATACTGCTGACCAACCTGCGCCGGGGCGTGGCCGATTGGAACGGACAAGAGTACAGCTTCGTCTGCCCCTCCCTCACCGGTTATCCCTTCCAGTGGTTCTGGGACTCCTGCTTCCACGCCATCGCCCTGATCCACCTTGACCCGGACCAGGCCAAGGCCGAACTGCGGACCTTGATGAGCGCGGCCCTGCCCGGCGGCTTCATGCCCCACATCATCTTCTGGGAGATGGAGAAGCAGCCCGACTTCCTGAACCGCAATATCGTCGGCCAGACCGACCCCCATTACAGTTCCACCATGCAGCCGCCCATCATCGCCTACGCCGTGGAACGGGTGTACCGGGCCACCGGCGATGAGGAGTTCCGGCAGGCGGCCCTGCCGGTGTTGATCAATTTCTACCGTTGGCTCCGAAGGGCCAGGGACCCCGACAACGACGGCCTGATCGCGGTCATTCAGCCGGAAGAGGCGGGGACGGACTGCTCTCCCAAATACGACGAAGCCCTGGGACTCACCGAGCTTTCCAATCAGGGGTTCATCGCCGCCCTGAAGGAGGTCTACCGGGCCTACGAGCCGCTACGGGGCGACGACCATAAGATACTTGCCGCTGACATTTTTCATTTCGAGGACGTGCTGGTGAACTCGATCTATGCCTTGGGGATGCGCTCCTTGGCGCGTCTGCTGGGAGACTCGCCAGACGCGGAGGAGTTCAACCGCGAGGCTGACCGCACCAGAGACGCCCTGCTGGAGAAGTGCTGGGACGAGGATGCTGGGGCCTTCTTCGACCTCTCCGGTGTGGCCGAGAAGCCGGTCAAGGTTGTGACCATAAGCTCTCTCATGCCGTTGATCCTCCCGGACCTCCCCAGGCCCATCGTCCAGCGGTTGGTGGAAGATTGGGTGTCGTCGCCGGACCATTTCTGGACCCCCTATCCGCTGCCCTCGGTCCCGGCCTCCGACCCCAAGTTCATGCCCGGAAATCCCCGGGGGTTCATCTGGCGCGGGCCCTCGTGGATCAACACCAACTGGTTCTTGTCCCACGCCCTGCGTGGCCACGGCTACCCGGAACTGGCCGACGCCATCGTGGCCAAGAGTCACGAGTGTATCGAGAAATCCGGTTTCAGGGAGTATTACCACCCCTACACCGCCGAGGGATTGGGCGCCAGGGACTTCGGTTGGTCCACGCTGATTCTGGACATGTGAGGGATGGCATAAACTGCGTTCGTGGAATCGGTGGTTGCGCGCCGATGGTTCGACAGAGCTCA
>CAYMZL010000250.1:0-4388 GCA_964394825.1 uncultured Dehalococcoidia bacterium
GGACCTTGACATAAGCCGGCCTTCGTCCCTGGGGTTGACGATAGTCAACGCCCTTGTGAGCCAGTTGGGCGGCGTCATCGACATCAGCCGCAACGGCGGGTCCGAAATTAGCATCACGTTCCCCGCTAAGAAAAACAAAGGAGATTAACCATGGACAAGGTCGAAGTCCTGGTTGTTGAAGATGAGGCCATCGTTTCGATGGACCTACGGTATAAGCTGGAGTCCCTTGGTTACAGCGTGTCCGCGGAGGTCCGCTCCGGGGAGGAAGCTGTTGCTGCGGCATATCGGCTGCGACCCGACGTGGTACTGATGGACATTGGGCTGAACGGGGATATGGACGGGGTCGATGCCGCCGAACAAATTAGGGGTCAGTCTGAAGTCCCGGTGGTATACCTCACGGCCTACGCCGATGAAGCCACGTTGGAACGCGCCAAGTTGACCGAACCATACGGCTATCTGTTGAAGCCGGTGGATTCCAGGGCGCTACAAACCGTCGTAGAAGTGTCGATCTATAAACACCAGATAGAGAAGTGGTTGAAAGAAAGCGAGCGGTGGCTGTCCGCAGTGCTAAGAAGCGCCAGCGATGCGATCGTAACCACTGACCAGGACGGCAAAGTAAACTTGATGAACCCCGCTGCGGAGTCGCTGCTGGGAATAACCAAGAGCCAGGCGCTGGGCAAGAAACTAGCCGGATTATTCCCCATCACCGCCCAACGAGCCTCACGGCATCCCGTCCGGAAAGCACTGCGCGAAAACGTAGTCGTTCCAATCAAAGAGAACGCATGCCTCGTCGTCGGTAATGGAGATGCGGTGCCCATAAGCGGCAACGCGGCGCCCATCAGGGACGATGGAGATATCGCGACTGGAGTCGTCCTCTCTTTTCGTGACATCAGTGAACGAAAGAAATCCGAACGCGACCTGGCTGAAGCTCTGGACAAGGCGCGAGAGTCCGACCGGCTCAAATCCCAGCTGCTTTCTACCGTCTCGCATGAACTGCATACCCCGCTGGCAGCAATAAAAGGTTTCGCGACTACCTTGCTGGACCAGGGGGACAAGCTGGAGCGCTCGGAGCAGCGAGAATTTCTGGAAGAAATCGATGCGGCTTCCGATCGCCTAAACCGTCTAATCAATCATCTGCTTGATTTTTCCAGGATGGAGGCAGGCATGCTGCCCGTCCGGCCTGTGCCCACAGATATCAGCGAGATCGTTTCAGGTTCTTTAAGCCACTTTAGAATCCGTGCACCCCAAAGGCACATCTTCTTGAATATCCCCGCGGACCTGCCCGAGGTTAGCGCGGACCCACGCCGTCTGCGTGAGGTGCTGGACAACGTGCTGGATAACGTTCTGAAATACACGCCGCCCAATGCTCACATCTCCATTCAATGCGAGGAGATCACGGAAGGCTTGTGCCCCACTGTGCAAATATGTGTGCGGGACGAAGGCCCGGGGATCCCAGAGGAACTGTTGGAGCGCATCTTTGAGCCGTTTCACCAGCCCTATGAAATTGGTGGCCTCAAGACCAGCGGAGTTGGTCTAGGACTGGCGATCTCACGCGGGATACTGGATGCTCATCACGGTCGAATTTGGGCCGAGAGCGCCGAGGGGGCAGGCGCCGCCTTCTACATCACCCTTCCCTCGGCGATACCTGCGCCCGGCTCCGGCTTACAAGACTAAAACAGACTGACCATTCGGCCGTGGCCACCGCAAGATAGCGGCCGGATACGGCTCCGGGTCTTGGCTTTCGTTGGGATGATTAGAATCTCACGAATTTGACGAACTAACTGCTAAAGGTGAGGTGAGTCATGATAGGTAGTGGAATTCTAGCCCAAATCATTGAGGATGACCCGGCCATGGTCCGGTTCATCCGCCGCAATCTGGAGCTCGAAGACTTTCAAGTAGTGGTTTCCAGAGACGGGGAGCAGGCGCTGGACCAGTTCGAGGATGAAGCGCCTGACCTGGTCATTCTGGATCTTGGCATCCCTAAGCTGAATGGCATGGAAGTGTGCCGCCATCTTAGAGTCTCCTCGGATGTGCCGGTCGTAATCGTCACTTCTAAAGGCCGTGACTGCGAGATTGTTGAGGGCCTGGACGCCGGAGCCGACGACTATCTGTGCAAGCCCTTCAGCGCGGGCGTATTACTCGCTAGGATAAGCTCCGTATTGCGCCGCAGATTGCCCCGGTACGACAACCCCATCGACTTATTCGAGATCGACGGCCTGATCATCGATTTCGCTGGCCGGACCATCACCCGCGCCGGGAAATCGGTCCGTCTCACCCCTCTTGAGTACAAATTATTGATCCTACTGGCCCGCAATTGCGGCAAGGTCCTAACTTCGGCTCAAATATTGGAACAGGTCTGGGGTGCGGATTTTGTGGCCGAGATGCAGATCCTGCGGACCCACATCTGCCGGCTGCGCAGCAAGATTGAACCCAACAAATCCCAGCCGACCATCATATTAACCGAGCCAGGGGTGGGCTATCGGCTGATCGAGTAGTTGGCATGCAGTGATTTGCCACACGTGATCGGTCCCTCACTGTAAAACTCAAGCCGCCTCCGTTCGTATAGATATATATCCCCGGGTCTAGCCCCCTCAGGGCGAAACCCGGGGATTTTTGTTTGGCCCAAGTTTCCCATGGAATTTGTAATGCGGGCGTTACGTTGTAACCATCGATCGTTACGGGTACGTAACACGCTGTCCGATATTATGAGCCTATCAGTAAGATAGGAGCCATGGAACAACTTTGCGTCAAGAGAGACTAATCCCATTACGAGCCCTCATCGTCGACGATTCTAAGGCGATTCTAAGCATCATGCGGCGTGCCCTCAGTTCGAGCCAAGGCATAGAGGTCATCGGGTCTGCCTGTAATGGCGCGGAGGCTGTAGAGAGAGTAGATGAGACACTCCCTGACGTGGTGGTAATGGACATCGAGATGCCGGTCATGGATGGACTGGAAGCGACGAGGCGGATCAAGCGAACCCATCCTGCCACCGTCGTGATATTGGTTAGCGGATCAGCAAATTTGCTCAACGCCAGCTTGTCCGCTGGCGCCGACGGCTATGTTGCCAAGCCGTTCAGTGCCGATTCGTTGATTTGCCGAGTCAAGGGTGATTTCGAAATAACAGACAAACCATGATTGATTTAGCAGCGACACGAATGAGCGGATGCTCATTCTCATATCTCGGATGCCGATGCGACAGTGAATCGCGAGGAGCACAGCAGTATGACAACGACGACCGAATCATTAGCTACTGACAGCCGTAATCAGGCCGACCTAGCCGTCGCCGTGACCCCGCCGGTTTGTGATGCGGAGGAGCGGGAGTATCTGATTACCAAGCATATAGGCTTGGTGCGGAGATTGTGCGGAAGATTCAGGAACTCCGGGGAACCGATGGAGGACCTGATTCAGGTGGGAAGTGTTGGGCTGTTAAAAGCCGCGGCCAAATACGATCCGGAACTGGGTAGTAGTTTCGCCGCGTACGCTATCCCTGTGATTGTCGGAGAGATCAAGAATTACTTCAGAGACCACGGCTGGGCGGTGAAAATACCCAGAAAGCTCCAAAGACAAAAGCTCGCGGTCACTCGCGCGGTTGACATTCTCAGTCAAACTTTGGAGCGGTCACCGACGGTGATTGAGATCGCCGAGGCCACGGGATTCAGCGAAGACGAGATTTATCAATCTTTCGAAGTCGAGTTGTATGGCCGGCCGGTGTCGCTGGACATCGAATATAACTCAGGTGAGAACGACGGAACATCCACCGTCCTAGACTATGTGGGGACCGTAGACCCGGATCTAGAAGCGCTACCTAATAGGTTGGACTTGACCAGGGCGCTGTGCTGCTTGGATGAGCGAGAGAAAGCCATCATTTACTTGTATTACTACAAGGGTCTTTCTCAAACCGAGATTGCAAAGAAGTTGGCGTTGAGTCAGATGCATGTTTCCCGGCTACAACGTGGCGCCTTGGGCAAGCTTGAGCGGGAGCTCACTGATGAGTTGGTGTGACCTCCCACGATGTGGGCGATGGCTGTGAGCCACATCCCCACGGACCGATCGTAATACCCGGTGTAAAATCCGGCGGGCAAGCCTGACGAATCGGACGGCCGGACCGTCCGGGAAACGGGCCCGGCTCCAAAGGACCCTTCAATCGTCGACGTGGCGCCCCTTTCTAGAACAGGATACAATTCTGGGCGATCAACTTCCTGGAGGCTGCGCAAAGGCTGAACCCAACGGTTGTTAATGGACTCTCCCGTGGAAACCGCCGGCACTACTAGTACCGGCGGTTTCGCTGTTTAGGCGGCCCGTTTGGATTGGTCCGTTCCTTCTTAGCGCACCCCAGTCCAGGGTGATTTGCCCTAGGACCGAATCTAAATCTTGTGCCTCAGACCCCA
>CAYMZL010000251.1:0-4388 GCA_964394825.1 uncultured Dehalococcoidia bacterium
TTCCTCTTTGGATAAGGCGGAAATCCCCCCTGGCCCCCCTTTACGAAAGGGGGGAAGGCCTCCTGAGGATGGTGCTTGGTTTCTGTATTTGAATACGGCTAAGCAGAGCTTGGCTTTGGATATCAAGTCCTCCGAAGGGCGGCGGGTGTTGCTGGAGCTGGCGGCCAAGGCTGACATCTTGGTGGAGAACTTCGCTCCTGGGACCCTGGACTCTTTGGGGCTGTCGTATGGCGAGATGCAGAAGGCCAACCCGGCGCTGGTGGTGACGTCCATCTCCAACTTCGGCCAGACCGGCCCCTACCGGGACTGGAAGGCGTCGGAGTTGAACCTCTACGCCCTGGGCGGGCTGATGAATATCACCGGAGAGCCGGACCAGGAACCCCTGAAAGAGGGCATGCCCCTGGCCCAGTTGGGCGCGGGACAGAACGCCTTCGCCGCCACCATGGCCGCATTGATGTACGCCGAGGAGACGGGCGAGGGCCAACAGATAGACGTGTCCATCGCCGAATACGCCACCAACATCTTGGAAAACGCCCTGATGCAGTACAGCTACTCCGGCCAGGAGTACAGCCGGGTGGGCAACCGGGGCTACGGCCGGGCCGCCTGGGGCATCTACCCCTGCCGGGACGGCCACGTCGGCATCATCGCCGGTCCCGACACCCGGTGGCCCGAGGTGGCCAAAATCATGGAGCGGGAAGAACTGGCCGACCCCAGGTTCACCTCCCGCGCCGGGCGGCTGGAGTATGCCGACGAGGTGGACGCCTACATGCTGCCCTGGCTTCTGGACAACGACAAAGTTGACATCTTCAAGGCCGGGCAGGAGAGCGGCCTGGGCTTCAGCTTCGTCGCCACCATGAAGGACATTCTGGAGATGGAGCAACTCCTGGCCCGGGACTACTTCGTGGAGTTGGACCATCCGGTGGCCGGACGGCTCAATTACCCCGGCGCGCCGATCATGCCCGAAGATGGTGTCGACGCCTGGGTGTTCCGGCGGGCGCCCCTGCTCGGCGAGCATACCTCCCGGGCCCTAACTTCTTGGCTGGACTACTCGGAAGCACAGGTGTCGGACCTGGTGGAGCACGGCGTGATTGTCCAGAACGGCCAAATCGGCCCCATCGGGAAGGTCTAGGCTCATGCGGAAGACGCCGGAAAGACTGCCCCTCAAGAACTACCGGGTCCTGGACCTCTCCCGGATCTGGGCGGGACCATACTGCACCAAGCTGTTCGCCGACATGGGCGCCGAGATCATCAAGATGGAGTCGCTGAGCGTCTACGACTCCCACCGGGGCCCGGTGAGCCCGGCCAGAGGCATCGCCGCCTATCCCGACGGAGAGCCCGGCGAGGAACCCTGGAACCGGAACGGCTGGTTCAACTGTCTGCACATGTCCAAATACGGCGTCACTTTGGAACTCACCAAGGACGAAGGCAGAAGGGTATTCGAGCAACTTGTGTCCGTCAGCGACGTGCTGATCGAGAACTTCCGGCAGGGAAGCCTGGAAAGGCTGGGCTACACCTACGAGGAACTGCGGAAACACCGCCCCGACCTGATCTACGTCTCGATGCCGGCCTTCGGGAACACCGGGCCCTGGAAGAGTTACTTGGGCTACGGCATCGGCCAAGAGCAACTCTCGGGCATGGCCCACATGACGGGCTACCGGGGCGAGGGGCCCATGAAGTCGGGCATCAACCACGGCGACCCCATCACCGGCTCCCACGCCGCCGGGGTGCTGATGGCCGCCCTGCGCCACCGCCGCCGGACCGGCAAGGGCATGTACATCGACGTCTCCCAGCAGGAGTCCTCAGTGGCCCTGATGGGGCCCGAAGTCCTGGCCTATCAGATGACCGGACGGGAACCGGAACGCCGGGGCAACCGCTCCGGCTGGTACGCTCCCGCCAACAGCTACCCCTGCGCCGGAGAGGACCGCTGGGTGACCATCGCCGCCACCAATCAGGAGCAATGGCGAAAACTCACCCAGGTTATGGAAACCCCCGAACTGGCCGGCGACCCCCGGTTCGCCACCGCCGCCCAGCGCCGTGAGAACGAAGACGAACTGGACCGGACCATCTCGGAATGGACCATCGGCCAAATGGCCTATGACGTTGCCCACAAGCTTCAAGAGGCTGGTGTGCCCGCCGGGCCGGTGCTGCGCGGCCCCGACCTGTTGGCCGACCCCCACTACAAAGACCGGGGCACCTTCGTCACCGTGGACCACCCTCAGGTGGGCCCCAAGCAGTATCCGGGGATCCCCTGGAAGATGTCGGCCACCCCTGGACAGGTCCGCTGGCCGTCCCCGACTTTGGGACAGCACAACCGGGAGGTCTACGGTGAATTGCTGGGGCTGACCGATACTGAGATCGACCAACTGGAACGGACTGGGACCATCGGCGACCGGCCCACCGGCTCGCGAATCATCTAGTTTGCGTCCCAAAGGCGTTTTCTCGCGCCCCAACGGAGTTTTCTATGGCTGGGTGATTGTCGCGGCCATGTGGCTGGTCAATTTCTCCACCATGGCCACGGGCAACCTCAGCTTCGGCCTCTTCGTGCTCCCCATGGGCGGCGCACTGGGAATGACCCGCAGCCAGTTCGGCTGGGCGGTCACCACGCGACGGCTGGCCGCCGGGCTCTCCAGCTACATCGTGGGGCGTCTCTTGGACCGCTACGGCCCCCGGGTCCTGATCCCCGTCTCGGCCGCCGTCATCGGCGTGGCCCTGATCGCCGTCAGCCGGGCCGATGCGCCTTGGCAGGTCATCGCCCTGTTCGGCGTGCTGGGCATGACTGGCTTGGCGGCGCCCCAGAACATCATGACCTCGGTCCCGGTGGCCAAGTGGTTCCAGCGCAAACGGGGCCTGGCCCTGGCTTTGGCCGCCAGCGGCCTGGGAACGGGCGGCATCTTCTTTCTGCCAATCACCCAGTTGCTGCTGGGCAGCGTGGGCTGGCGCACCACCTGGGTTGTGATGGGCGTGGTGTTCATGGCCGTGTCCATCCCCGTTTCGGCCATCTTCCTGCGGCGGCAGCCCGAGGACCTGGGCCTGGAGGTCGATGGGGGGCGGCCCGCGCCGGGCAGGGGCGGACCAACGGGGCAGGCCGCCGCGCCGGCGCCGGAAGAGACATCCTGGACCGTCCGGGACGCCTTCCGGACCGCTACCATGTGGAAGCTTTTGGTGGCCTTCGCCCTGTCCGGGGTGGCCCAGGGCGGGGCCAGCGTCCACCGGATACCCTACTGGATCGAGATGGGCTTCGACGCCCAGACCGTTTCCTTCTCCTTCGCCGGCGACGCCGCTGGGGCGGCCACCATGGCCCTGTTCGCCGGGTGGATGGCCGACCGGGCGCCCATCCGCTTCATCGCCGTCGGGTCTTTCGTTGGCCTGGCCGTCGCCATGGGATTGGTGTTGGTGGGGCGCAACGAATTTTTCCTCTTTGGTTCCGGTATCCTCTTTGGCCTCTCGGTGGGAGCGGGCATGATCGTGCACTCTTATATCTTCGCCGCCTACTTCGGCCGGACCTTCCTGGGCAGCATCCGGGGCATCGTGCTGCCCGTTTTGCTGATCAGCGCCGGCATCGGGGCCCCGCTGGTGGGATACATGCGGGACAGCACCGGGAGCTACGCATCGTCCTGGTGGCTGATCCTGTCCATCTACCTGCTGGCCGCCCTGATAATCAGCAGCGCCAAGCGGCCCGCGCCCCTCGTCAGAGAGCAAGCCTCCGCCGAGACGCCCACGCTTTGACACTCTTGCCTGGGGCGATACAATATCTGCGGTCAGACCGGCCACCAGGGGTGAAAATACCTAAGGAGAGGAGCCACGCCCTCACCTCAATCCTCTCCCTTTGGGGAGAGGAGGCAGCTTTACTCCCCATAACCGAATAGAAACCAATCCCCTCCCCCTTGAGGGGGAAGGTTAGGATAGGGGTGATTCGCCCCCAAAAAAACCCGGTCCACCGAAGCAAAGTACCCGACCAACGGAGGCAACGAATTGGCAGAGAAAGAAGTCCTTTACGAGATCAAAGAGGGCATCGCCTACATCACCATGAACCGGCCCGAGAAGCTGAACGCCATCGACCCGCCCATGCGTCAGCTACTTTGGGACGCCTTCCAGGACGTGAAGAATAATTCCGAGGTCCGCTGCGCCATCGTCACCGGGGCCGGACGGGCGTTCTCCACCGGCCACGACCTGATAGCCATGGCCGCTGGCGGCGCCAACGAAGGACATAGCACCGGCGACCTGTACGTGGTCCAGTCCACCATCTTCAAACCGATCATCGCCGCCATCAACGGAATCTGCCTGGCGCAGGGATGCGGCATCGCCCTGGGCAGCGACATCCGTATCGCGTCCTCCAAGGCCGAGTTCGGCTGGCCCCAGGCCAAACGGGGCATATCCTCGGTCAGCGG
>CAYMZL010000252.1:0-4359 GCA_964394825.1 uncultured Dehalococcoidia bacterium
GTGGACCTGGCCGCGGGCACGGTGGAGACCATCGCCGGGACCGGAGAACAGGGGCACACCAGGGACGGCCGGCGTCCGGGCCGGACCATGGCGCTGTGCTCCCCTTACGACCTGCTGCTCCACGGTGGAATCATCTACATCGCCATGGCCGGTGTTCACCAGCTATGGTCCTTGGACTTGGACGACGGCATGGCCGGGCCCTTTGCCGGAAATGGACGGGAGGCCATCACCGACGGGTTTTTGGGCGCGGCGGAATTGGCCCAACCCTGCGGCATCACCACCGACGGCGTTAAATTATTCTTCGCCGACAGCGAGACCAGTTCGGTGCGGTCGGCAGACATCGACCCCGCGGGAAGGGTGCAGACCATCGTGGGCCTGGACCTGTTCGTGTTTGGCGACGCCGACGGCTCGGACCACCACGTCCGCCTGCAACACCCCATGGGCATCGCCCACCACGACGGGTTGCTCTACATCACCGACACCTATAACCATAAGATCAAGCGGGTGCTGCCAGCCACCAGGAGCGCGTTCACCGTCTTGGGAACCGGCTCGCAGGGCCACACCGACGGGGCGGCGGACCAAGCCCAGTTCTCCGAGCCCAGCGGCATCAGTTTCGCCGATGGCAAGATGTACATCGCCGACACCAACAACCACGCCATACGGGTCGCTGATGTCGACACGGGCGTGGTCTCCACATTAGAGATTATTGGGCTTTAGATGAGAAATGCCGCAAGCGATTTTTCGATTCAATTTGATTTTTCGACCAAAGCAACCCATTCTTGGTAATCTTCGTCTAGGTACCAACGCAATTCAATATGTTGATACGGTAAAAGAACGCCGTTCATACGCACCGTATCTTCGCCTATCACGTCCACGTTCAAGCGGTGCCGACTGCCAAAGTCGACAATCCTTCTGATCGATTCTTTAGCTGTTTCGCCGGTCTCTAAAATCGCCGTCACCCTTGGATTTTTCGTGGGGGTCAACATTATGGCGTGATATACGTCCGTGGTACGCTTGATTTCTTCGGTCTCATACCAAAATGTGCACTCTTCATCTGGGTTTAATGTGATTTCTTGTTGTATCGTACCCAGAATTTTGTTGATTCCTTCCTGAGAGGGTGCAATCACCTTGAAATCTGTGATTCGCTCGCCAGCCGCGATGCACCCCATATTTAAAATCTTGGAGCGAAGTGTCTTGTGATGGAACCATTCTGTTACTGAAACGTTTAGCGGGATTTTTTTTCTGCTACTGGTAACGTTCTTAAAAGTCCGTTCAGTTTTGATGTGCAGAATCACAGCGTCAGGATCTTCGGTGAATCTCAACGTAAATACTTGGTCATGACTGACACATATAAACTCGGCTTCAAATAAGGCCCTTACTTCGTCCTTCAATTCATCAGGCAAGATATATCCAATCGAGGCCTTAAACACATCTTCAAGCAATCTTTGCCGAAATACCCATTCGATACTGATGCCAAGGATGACCGCAGTGATGAATGCAATCCCGAGACTCTCTCCGATTCCACTTGCCTTGAACAAATTTCCATCATCTTGAAGTTCAAAAATATGGTGTTGCGCAATCAATACCGCGCCAAATATGAAGACCAATAGTGCCAGAAGCTGGAGAACATTGGTTTGCGCCGATTTTAGGAGTCCGGATACACTCATAAGCCCACCCTCTCGAGGGGAACCGCTAGCGAAAAATAAAAATTGCCTGCAGTCGAAACCCGTAACCACCGCTACCGCCCTCTGGATTATACCGTGACCACATGATGTATTCATCGGTCCATTGACACCCAGAAATGGCACGAGAATCACCTGTCAATATCCTGCATTCTATGAATGGCCAGGATGCGGTCCAGGTGGGCCAGGTCCTGTTCCACGCTGGTTGACCCGCCGGGGAAGTGTTTTAGCGCCAGTTCTTGGACCACGGGCACCTGCTCTGGGTCAAGTTCCAGCAGGATGATTCCGTGGTCCTTCAGCTTGTCCTCGGCTTGGGTCAAGAGGCGGCGGACCAAGTCCAGTCCGTCCGTACCTCCGTCAAGGGCCAACGCGGGTTCTTTTTGGACCTCCGGCTGGAGCGTGGGCAGGCGTTCCGTGGGTATGTAAGGCAGGTTAGCCACGATCAGATCGACGGGCTCCGGCACCGCCTCCAGCAGGTCGCCGATGGCCAGACTCACTCGGTCGGCCACGCCATGGGCCCGAATATTAAAAGACGCGACGTCCAATACCGCGTCGTCCACGTCCACGGCGAATATCTTGGCCGCGGGCAGGTGAATGGCCAGGTTGATGGCGATGGCCCCGCTGCCGGTGCCGACGTCGGCGATGGTCAATTCGGTCGATTCCATGCCCATCAACGCCATGAACAGGGCATGCTCCACCAGTCCCTCGGTCTCGGGGCGCGGTATCAGCACCGCCGGCGTGACCATCACGCTGATGCCGTAGAACTCGCGTTGGCCCAGGATGTAGGCCAATGGTTCCCGAAGGAACCGGCGCTCCAGATGCGAGTCAAGAGCGGCCTGTTGTTGCCCGGACACCTCGGCTTCCTGCTCGGAGAACATATTCTGCCGGGCCAGGCGCATCACGTTCATCACCAACACCTCAGCCTCCAGGCGGGCGTCGGGGATGCCGGCGGCTTCCAGTTTCTGGTGGGTATCTTGAATGACGGTACGGAGCACTGCCATGGGCGGCTTTCTATCCTAATAGGTCAACTGGAGCTCGCGGGTTAATTAGGTCTCTAACAGACAGGAACCCGCCGGGGCAAGGGCGGTGATGCGAAAACGCGGCTGTGCCGCCTGCGGGATTAGGTGGTGTCGTTGCCCAGGAGACGTTCTTGTTCCCAGTCGGTCAGCCGGTCAATCATATCGTCTAGGCCGCCGTCCATGAGCTTCGGAATGCCGTGGAAGTTTTCGTTGCTGCGGTGGTCGGTGACCCGGTCTTGAGGATAGTTGTAAGTGCGGATCTTCTCCGAGCGTTCGGCCCCGCCCACCTGAGAGCGGCGGGCCTCGCTGATCTCGGCGTCCTGTCGGGTCTGTTCCGCTTCGAACAACCGGGACCGGAGCATGGTCATGGCCCGTTGCTTGTTCTTGTACTGAGAGCGTTCGTCCTGGCAAACGACGGTCAGTCCTGAGGGCTCGTGGACTATGCGAACGGCGGTGGCCACTTTGTTGACGTTCTGTCCGCCGTGCCCACCGGCGTGGAAGATGTCTATCCGCAGTTCGTCGGGATTGATCTTCACTTCAACCTCGTCTACCACCGGCAGCACCGCCACCGTTGCCGTTGAGGTGTGGATCCGGCCCTGAGTCTCGGTGTTGGGGACACGCTGGACCCGGTGCACGCCGCTTTCAAACTTCATGCGGCTGAAAACGCCTTTGCCCTGTATCTCGAAAACTATCTTGTTGAACCCACCCACCTCAGTCGCGTTTGATTCCATCAGGTCAACCTTCCAGCCTTGGTTCTGGGAGTAACGGGTATAGGCCCGGTAGAGGTCGGAAGCGAATATGCCAGCCTCGGCCCCGCCGGTGCCGGCGCGAATCTCTATAATCACGTCACGTTCATCGTTGGGGTTCTTGGGAAGCAGGGCCACCCGCAACGCATCGGTCAACTCGTCCAGCTTGGCCTTGGCGCTCTCCAGTTCTTCTTTGGCCAATTGGACCAGTTCCGGCTCCG
The DNA here is from genome assembly GCA_964394825.1 of uncultured Dehalococcoidia bacterium. Lineage (GTDB taxonomy): Bacteria > Chloroflexota > Dehalococcoidia > Lucifugimonadales > UBA3495 > UBA9611. The sequence continues at coordinate 3,669 of CAYMZL010000252.1, forward strand.
AGCCGTCCCGCGTCAACGACTCGAGGTCTGCTATCTCGGTGATCAGTTCTTTGTATCTGCTACCGATGTTGACCAGGTTTTCCAGGGAAGCCCGTTCCCGTGCCAGCTCCTGAACGCGCTCGAAATTGGCCGCAATCTCAGGGTCCGCCATGGATTCTTCAATCTCATGGTAGCGGCTGGTTACGCGGTCTAGTTTGTCGAACATGGAAGCCATGATTGATACTCTGGGGCAGTTGATATAACCGAAAGAGGTGTGTCGAATACCGCAATGCTGGACTCAGTTTAACTCACTGCTGAGGTAGAAACAACCGCATTTCCGTTATTTAACGGGTGGTCCAGCGCAGAAACCAGGCCTCTGCACCGGCGATCTGGAGCGAGTCTAGCCGCCTGGTCACTCTTTCACGCCCCAGTGCACGGCAACGGTTCCGAAACCGAGACGTTGATAGCCCACGTCACCCAACCCCAGTCCCGAGAGCATCTCCGCCAGCCGGCCGGCGTCCAGGAAATGGTCCACCGACCTGGGAAGATAGGAGTAGGCGGACCGGTCCCCGGCCACCAATCTGCCGATCAACGGGACCAAGCCGTGAAACACCGGCCGGAAGAGGGCTGATTTTAGGCCCCGGTTCATGGGTGAAAGCTCCAATATGGCCACCCGGCCCCCTGGCCTCACCACCCGGACCATCTCGGATAA
>CAYMZL010000253.1:0-4359 GCA_964394825.1 uncultured Dehalococcoidia bacterium
TTTAAGTCTAGTGGCCCTTTTGTTGGCCGCTTGCGGCACTTCCGCCACATCTACCCCCGCGCCGGCTCCTGTGGCAGGGGCGCCTTCCACGGCGGAGACGCGGGAGGTGCACTTCTTCCAAGTCAACGCCGCCACCGGCCAGTCTGCCGCCTACGGCAGCCGGTCCATCCACGGTGTCGAACTGGCCGCCCAGCATATTAACGACGCCGGCGGCTTCACCGACACTTGCGGCAACAACTACACCATCAAGCTGACCCTCCACGACATGGCCAACTCGCGGGAGCAGGCCATCGCCGGTATCCGAAAGGCTGCCGACGACCCGACGGTGCTGGCGGCGCTGGGCTCCACCCCCTCCACCGGCTTCGTGCCCATGGTGCCTGTGGCCGGCCAGGTTAAACTTCCCATCATCGCCACCGGCTCCGCCGCTCCCATCGCCGAGTGGAACCCTTACGCCTTCCGGGTGACCATCACCACCCAGGCGGCCGCTCCCCAGTTCATGAAAACCATGAAGGAAGAACTGGGCGTAGACACGATGGCCATCATCTATGACATCACCCAGGACGCCCAGCGCGGGGAGGCTGAGCTGATCCGGGACTTGGCCGGCGAGATCGGCTACGAGATGACGGCCTTCGAGGCCTTCCGGGCCGGGGACAAGGACTTCCGTGCCCAGCTCACCAAGATCGCGGGAACCAATCCCGAATGGGTAGGAATCTACGCCGCCACCCCCGAGGGGACCGCCATCATCAACCAGATGGATGAGATGGGGTTCTTGGGGGAGGTGAACTTCTTCACCGGGTTCGGCAGCTTCAATGATCCCACTTGGTGGGACCTGACCGAGGGGAGAATCATGGGTGGGGTGAACTGGGCCGTGGGCTTCGACCTGGAGAGCGACGACCCCGCCATGATGAAGGTGGTGGCGGATTACAACGCCAACTTCGACGACGAAATCACCATCTACTCCCTCTACGGGTATCAGGCCCTTCAGGCCGCCGTGGACGCCGTCAAACGCTCCTGTACGGCCACCGACCGGGAGAAGTTTCGCGACGCCCTGGCCACCACCAAAATCGACGCCCTGGCCGGCCCAGTAGCCTTCAACAACCCCAGGGCCACGCCCCTTGGAGAAAACCAGGCCGGCTCCATCCTCGTCGTCCGCATCACCGGGCGCGGCACCTTTGTGGAGCTTGGCAAGTAATACAGCCCGATAGTAAAAAGAGAAGCCTGGAAATCAACCGCACGGGCTGCCCTGGACCTCCCCTCCTCAGGAGGTCCAGGGCAGCAGAACCGCGCCGGTGGAGCACCTCCGGAAGGGAACAGATCTCCGCGGCGAGACGGCCGAGGCCCAGCGACCCCTTGCGGAGGCGCAGGCGAGCCTACGGGAAGGGGACGGCGGCCAAGGATTGTCTTGGGCATTTCGAACATTCTGATCGACACCCGCACCCACGATCTGCGGTCAAGGCGACCAACCGGTATCAGAACGGCTTGAACCTGCCACCTGATGAGTGGACACGAATGGTGTGCTCCGACGGAGAGGCTGGTCGCGCCCGCTCCAGAATTATTTGGTGATCTACTGCTGAAGGATCAAGTGCTGGCTCCATGCGCCAGTAATCATCCTTCCCGATCTGATCGCTACCAACACCGTCAATCCACGTTTCAGGCCGAGTTCGTTGACAGCAAATGGCCCCCACATTACACTCCCATGAACCCGGAGCCGGGCCGCTGGAGCTATCTTTGGGCTTCCAATACGGTGATAATTAAGCCCAGACCCGGCCCCAGAGGTGTTGATGGCAAAATTGATCTCCTCCGACGCCGTTAACCTCGGCGACGCCATTGAGTTGATGTTCGAGACCGGCTGGACCGACGGCCTGCCCGTGGTCCCTCCCACTGGGGACCGGGTCAAGGAATTCGTCGACTACACCGGGCGGGACGCTACGGAGATCATCGCCGAGCTGCCTCCTCTGGGCGGCAAGGCGACCGTTGAACGCATCGCCGTGAACGCCGTGATGGCCGGTTGCGTGCCGGAGCACATGCCCGTAATCATAACGGCCATCCAGGCCATGATGGACGAGCGGTTCAACCTTCGCGGCGTCATGTGCTCGACGGGCATCCACACGCCGCTGGTCATCGTCAGCGGCCCCATCGCTAAAGAACTGAACATAAACGGCGGCTACAACTGCTTCGGCGCCGGCTGGCGGGCCAACGCGACCATCGGCCGGGCCGTCAAACTGGTCCTGGTCAATCTGGGCGGGGCCATTCCCGGCGAGACCAACAAGGCGACTTTCGGCCATCCCGGCGCCTACACCTACTGCGTGGCCGAGGACCAAGACGCCAACCCCTGGGAGCCCCTGCATACCGACGCCGGTCTGGACCCCTCGGATAGCGCCGTCACCGTCTTCCCCGCCGAGGCTCCCCACAACATCATGTACCACGCCAACGATCCCAGGGATTTCTTGACGGTGTTGGCCGACACCATGTGCACCCTGGGCAACGTCCAGATGTACGTCATGGGCGACACCTTTGTGGTCATCGGTCCGGAACACGCCCGCTTCCTCCACGAAGGCGGGTGGCGCAAGCAGGACATCCGGCAGTTCCTTTTCGAGCATGCCAGAAAGCCGGTCCGGGAGCTGAAACACGGCGGCCCGCCCCAGGGCGACGCCCAGCGCGGCCATTTCTGGCCCCGGTTCGTGGACCCCGACGACGACGACCAGATGGTCCCGGTGGTAAGGGCCGCGGACCGTATTCACATCATGGTGGCCGGGGGCCGCGGCGGCCCTCATTCGGTGTATCTTCCCGGCTGGGGCTCCCGCCGGGTCACCCTCAAGATTGAGCTGCCCTAAGGGGTGGTCCCCGAGGAGAAATCATGGTAAGCACGCTAGGAGCAGACTTGGAGGCCCGCATAAGGGACCTGGGCCTGCTTTCACCCGTGGACCCAGAGGCCCATTCCCGCTGGAGGGCGGCCCCGCGTCTGGAGACCATCCACGGCAAGGCCGGCGGCTTTCTGGGCAACCGCAAGGCCAACGCCAGCCTTCTGCTCCGTGGAGTGAAAGAGTTGCTGGACAAGGACTTTGAGCTGCGGGAAGGGATCACGGCCGATAAGTACGTTTACTCCCGCCCGGCCGCCGACGATATCATCGACGACCTGGCCTCCCGGTGCGATTTCGTGGTCACCGCCATCGCCGATTGAGGGTCCTGCACCGCGTGCAGTGTGCACGACGCCATGGCCCTGGAGAACCAGGGTATCCCGACCATCGTCATCTGCACCGACCCGTTCTTGGACTCGGCCCACCGCCACGCCAAGGTGTTTGGGCGCAAAGGCTTCCAGCCCTTGGGCATCCCCCATCCCCTGGGCGGAATAACTCCGGAGGCCGTTTCCCTGCGGGCGGCGGAACTGCATCAGCAGATAATCGACGCCCTTACCACTGGAGAATAACGCGCGGCGAATAACCCGAGATCCAGGCGGTGAGAAGGTTTGCTCCCGCTCATTTACAGGAGGGGCGAATGGTCCGAGTAGGCGCGGGAACCCACGTTTACGAGCAGTTGGAAAGCTGGGAGAACCTGCCTGAGGGTTGGGTCTTGGGCCAGACGGCGATCGTCACCGACTCCCAGGACCGGGTGTACCTGTTCAACCGGAGCGACCACCCGCTCATCGTCTTGGACCGTGACGGCCATTTTCTGAACTCCTGGGGAGAGGGCCAACTGCCCGACGCCCACGGCATGTTCATCGACGGCGACGACAACCTCTACATGCCGGTCAAGAACAGTCACGTGGTCTTGAAATACCGGCCGGATGGAAATCTAATCATGACTCTGGGCGAATGGGACAAGCCCTCGGACACCGGCTGGTCCGGCGACTACAGCGAGCCGGCCAAAAGGTCTGCCGGCCCCTTCAACCGGCCCAGCGACGTGGCCCTGGACGGGGCGGGCGACCTGTACATCTCCGACGGCTACGGCAACGCCCGGGTCCACAAATTCAGCGCCGACGGCAAGCTGCTCTTCTCCTGGGGCGAGCCGGGCAAGACCGGACCTGGCGAGTTCCATGTGCCCCACGGCGTTTGGGTGCACACCGACGGCCGGGTGTTCGTGGCCGACCGGGAGAACAACCGCATCCAGATATTCTCCGCCGACGGCAAATACCTGGACCAGTGGACCGGCCTGGCCCGGCCCTGCGACATCTACATCGACCAAGACGACGTCCTTTACGTCCCCGAACTGGACGGGTTCATGAGCATCCTCAGCATCGACGGCGATATCATCGCCACCTGGGACAGCCCCCTGGATGCCGGTTGGGGCAAGGGGGCCCATGCCGTCTGGGTGGACTCCCACGGCGATCTCTACGTGAACCAGAACGTGGAGGGACACCGC
>CAYMZL010000254.1:0-4344 GCA_964394825.1 uncultured Dehalococcoidia bacterium
GGCATTTAATCGTAGGGACTTCATGTTGACCGCTGTAAGATGGATTACATAAAATAACGTTATGAGTAGCGAGCTGGATCTTCCCGTCGGCCGCGCCCCATTCGATAACCCCAAAGAAGAGTGCGGGGTGATAGGGGTGTACACCCCAGAAGGAGAGGCCAGCCGTTTGGCTTTCTTCGGCCTTTTCGCCCTGCAACACCGCGGCCAGGAGAGCGCCGGCATCGCCGCCGCCAACGGCGAGAACGTGGTGGTCCACGCCGATATGGGGCTGGTAACCCAGATATTTAGGGAGCCCGATTTTTATCCCCTGGTCGGCGACATGGCCATCGGGCACACCAGGTATTCCACCACCGGCAGCAGCGAACTCTGCAACGCCCAGCCCCTATTGGTCGATGGCCGCCACGGTCAACTGGCCCTGGCGAACAACGGCAACATCATCAACGCCGCCCAACTGAAGGAGCAACTCCAAGACGAGTGGAACTGCACCTTCGCCTCCACCACCGACACCGAAGTGATCGCCCTCATGCTGGCCCACGCCACCGGCGCGACCTGGGAGGAAAGGGTCTTCCAGTGCATGCGCCAGTTGGAAGGGGCCTATTCGATAGTCGCCCAGACCAAAGACACCCTGATCGCCGCCCGCGACCCGTTGGGCATCCGGCCCCTCTGCTTGGGCAAGCTGAACGGCGGCTGGATCGTCGCTTCGGAGTCCTGCGCCCTGGACCACCTTGGGGCCGAGTACCTCCGGGAACTGGAACCGGGCGAGGTCATAATCGTCGACGGCGACGGTCTGCGCACGGCCACCTGGTCCGGCGGCACCGGGCGCCGCGCTCTCTGCGTGTTCGAGCTGATCTACTTCGCCCGGCCCGACAGTATCATGGAGGGCCAATTGGTCCACTCGGTGCGCCAGCAGTTGGGCGCCCAGTTGGCCCGTGAGCACCCGGTGGACGCCGATCTGGTTATCGGTATACCCGACTCTTCAACCGCGGCGGCGGTGGGCTATGCCCAGGAATCGGGCATCCCCTACAGCGAGGGGCTGGTTAAGAACCGCTACGTGGGCCGGACGTTCATCGAACCGGAACAACGCCTCCGGGACCTGGGCGTTCGCCAGAAGTTCAACCCCCTGGTGGAAGTGATCCAGGGCAAGCGGCTGGTGGTGGTGGACGACAGCATCGTCCGCGGCACCACCACTCCCCACGTGGTCAACCTGCTTATAAAAGGCGGGGCTAAAGAGGTACACATGCGGGTGTGCGCTCCTCCCATCAAACACCCCTGCTTCATGGGCGTGGACATGGCCTCCCGAGAAGAGTTATTGGCCGCCAACAATAGCGAGGAAGAGATCCGCGCCATCATCGGCGCCGACAGCCTGGGCTATCTCAGTGTGCAGGGCCTGATGAAGGTGGTGGGCGGCTCCAACGGCGGTTTCTGCGACGCCTGTTTCACCGGCAACTACCCCGTGCCCATACAGTTGGAACTGACCAAGCTGAGTTTGGAGCAGGTCGCGCCAAGCCCCGATTAACGCGCGTATCCCGGTACCGGTTTCCCTTTACCTCGGCATCTTTCCAGGCAGCGGATGCCCCTTGCCATCGCGTAACCCTTGAATTAACCTTTTACCGCGGCGATTACTCCGGCTGCCGCCGGGTGGATGGGAACGGGAGGACCCTCATTTTGGCAAGTGAAGCATACCGGGATTCGGGCGTAGACCTGGACCTGATGGACGGCCTGAAGGAGCGGATCAAAGGGTTCGCCGCCAGCACCCATGGCCCCGAGGTACTGGACAGCGCCGGAAGCTTCGCCGGCCTTTACCAACTTTCGGGCTACCGGGAACCGGTCCTGGTGGCCAGCACCGACGGCGTTGGCACCAAGATCAAGATCGCCGCCCAACTGGGACACTTCGAGTCCGTGGGCCAAGACCTGGTCACCCTGAACGTCAACGACATCCTCACCCGGGGCGCCAAACCCCTGTTTTTCCTGGACTACGTGGCCTTCAGCAACCTGGACACCCAGCGGTTGGACGCTCTCATCAGGGGGATAGCCTGGGGTTGCCGCGAGGTGGGCTGCGCGCTGATCGGCGGCGAGACCGCTCAGATGCCCCAGGTCTACTCCGGCGGTGAGATGGACCTGGCCGGATTCGTGGTCGGCGCGGTGGAACGGGACCAACTCCTCGAATCGCAAAACATCGAGGCGGGCAACATCCTGATCGGCGTCCCCTCCAGCGGCCTCCACACCAACGGCTTCTCCTTGGTGCGCCGGGTTTTCAACACCGACGGCGACCCCAACGTCCTCTACCGCCGGTTTGACGGATTGAACCACCGGCTTGGCGAGGAATTGCTGGCGCCCCACCGCAGTTACTATCCTCTGATGGAGCCGGTGTTGTGCCTGGTCAACGGCCTGGCCCACATCACCGGAGGAGGTCTGCCCGGCAAATTGCCGGCGATACTGCCCGATGACCTGGCGGCTGAGATCAAACGCGGGTCCTGGCCGGTCCTGCCCATCTTCAAGGTGATCCAGGAAGAGGGCGGGATCAGCGACCAGGAGATGTACCGGGTATTCAACATGGGTCTGGGAATGGTGGCCGTCTGCCCCGAAGCCAATGTCAAGAAGGTCATCGAATGCCTGCCCGACGCCGTCGTCATCGGTAAGATGATTCCCAGGGGAGACGGCGAGCAAGTGGTCTTCAGCGGCTAGGCGGCTCGCCGCGCTTGATTCCGTTCCGGCCATCTGGAATACGGCCCGCTAGATACCATTGATCAATTCTCGCTAGGAGACGGAGAGGAAGTTGAAAGCACTGCTCAGCGTCTACGACAAGACCGGGATCGTGGAATTTTCCCGCCAGGTGGCATCGGCCGGTTACGAGCTGATCAGCACCGGCGGCACCCACCGGACATTGTCCGAGGAAGGCGGCCTCCCGGTGAAGCAGGTGGCGGAGGTCACCGGGTCGCCGGAGATCCTGGAAGGCCGGGTCAAGACCCTCCATCCGACGATCTACGCCGGGCTGCTGGCCAGGCGGGATTCACCGGAGCACATGGCCGAATTGAAGAACCAGGGCATCGACACCATCGACCTGGTGGTGGTCAACCTGTATCCCTTCGTCGAGACCATCAGCAAGGCGGACGTGACCCTGGCCGACGCCCTGGAAAACATCGACATCGGCGGGCCGACGATGCTGCGGGCCGCAGCCAAGAACTTCCCGTCGGTGGCCGTGGTGGTGGACCCCGCCGACTACGGCTGGGTGGGCGAGAAGCTGGCCGACGGCGGCCTGAGCAACGAAGACCGGCGGGGACTGGCAGCCAAGGCATTTCACCATGTTTCCAGCTACGACGCCGCCGTGACCGGTTACTTGACGAACGGCGGAGGCGGGGAGGGGGAACTGCCCGATTCGCTGACTATTTCCCTGAAGAAAGTGGCCGGCCTGAGGTACGGCGAAAACCCCCATCAAAGCGGGGCCCTCTACGCCCAGTCCAGCTCCCCGCTTGGAATGGCCGGCGCGCGCCAGCTACACGGAAGGGAACTTTCCTATAACAACCTGATGGACGCCGACGCCGCCTGGCGCACCGCCTCCGACTTCGCCGACGCCACGGTGGCCGTCGTGAAGCACGCCAACGCCTGCGGCTTGGCCAGCCGGGAAGACATCGCCCAGGCTTATCTTCACGCCTACGAGGGCGACACCGTGAGCGCCTTCGGGGGCATCGTGGCCTTCAACCGCACCGTCACCGCCGCCGCCGCCGAGGCCATGGGGCCGGTGTTCTACGAGGTCGTCATCGCCCCCGACTACGAAGCGGCGGCGCTGGAGATTCTGCGGAAAAAACGCAACTTGCGCATCCTGGCCATCGACCAACAACCGGACACCGCCGCCTACGACCTGCGGCCCATCAGCGGCGGCATCCTGGTGCAGACCGCCGATACCATCGCGGAGGACCCGGCCGCCTGGACCACCGCCACCAAGCGGGCGCCCACGGAAACCGAGATGAAGGACCTGGCCTTCGCCTGGAAGGCCGCCAAACACATCAAATCCAATGCCATCGTCTTCGCCAAAGACCTGGCGCTGATCGGCATGGGGGCCGGCCAGCCCAACCGCGTGGTCAGCGTCCACCTCTCCCAGCGGGCCGCCGGGGATAAGGCCAAGGGCTGCGTGCTGGCTTCGGACGCCTTCTTCCCCTTTGCCGACAACATCGAGCTGGCCGCCGAGGCCGGAATCACCGCCATCGTGCAACCGGGCGGGTCCATCCGCGACGACGAGGTCATCACCGCCGCCGACAAGGCCGGACTGGCCATGGTGTTCACCGGCGTGCGCCACTTCAGGCATTAGGCCGTTGCAATTGAAATGGCAGGGGCTGGTCCACGAAT
>CAYMZL010000255.1:0-1404 GCA_964394825.1 uncultured Dehalococcoidia bacterium
ATGGGCTTGCCGTCCAGGGTGTACATGATGCAGACCGAGGTGTTGCGGTCGGTCACGTAGACAACGTCGTCGGCGATGTGGATGCCGTGGGCAAACTCGAAGGAACCGTTGCCCCACGAGTCCGTGAGATTGCCGTCCCGGTCGAAGATGAGCACGGGCGGGTCCTTCCGCTGGAAGGCGAAGACCCGGTCCTGGGAGTCGGTGGCGATGGCGCTCACCATGCCGAAGGTGTCGCCGGCGGGCAGCTCGCCCCAGTTCTCGATCAGGTCATAGGTGTATTTGCCGGAGCCTACTGTAGCCATGTCTTAGTTGTCTCCTTTGCGGATTGTGGCCGGTTTCGGTTAATGGCGGTTGGCGTCCCGTTGGTCGAACAATTTCTGCAGGGGCGAGATGCCGCCCAGGGTGTCCAGGTCAATGCCGTCGATGGTGGTGCGGCCGCAGATGCCCATGGTGGCGTCCAGTTCGTCGCGGAGCATGTCCAACACCGATTTGAGACCTGCTTCACCGTTGACGGCCAGCCCCCAGAACAGGGGCCGGCCGATCAAGACAGACCGGGCGCCCAAGGCCAGGGCTTTAAAGATGTCCGAACCGCGGCGGATGCCCCCGTCCATGTAGATCTCGGCCTTACCGTCAACCTGCTCCACCACCTCCGGCAAGACTTCGATGGTGGTGAAGGTGGTGTCCAAGTACCTTGTCCCGTGATTGGAGACGATGATTGCCTTGGCGCCCGACTCGGCCGAGCGCCTGGCGTCCTCTCCCGTCATGATTCCCTTGACCACGATGGGCAGTTTGGTCTCGCCGGCCAGCCATTCCAGGTCGGCCCAGGTGGCGGCCGGGTCGCGGATGTCCATTGACCCGGCGGGGGCGTCGGCGGCGAATTTCCAAGAGTGGGTGCCCAGGTCCAGGGCGGCATAATTGGGTGAGACCGGGCCCACGTAATCGTTGCGTATGTTGCGCTCCCGCTTCGGGCTTATCTTGGCGTCCAGGGTAAGGCACAGGGCGGAATACCCGGCTTCTTCGGCGCGGGCCGCCATGCCAAGGGTCAGTTCCCGGTCTTTGAACAGGTACTGCTGGAACCAGATGGGGCCGGTGGCGGCCTCGGCCACGTCCTCCAACGTCCTGGCCGAATGGGAGCTCAGCACCATCACGGTGCCGGCGGCCCCGGCGGCCCTGGCCGAGGCCAATTCGGCCTCCAGGTGGGCCGCGCCGTGATTCCCAGCCGGGGCCAGCATGACCGGAAAGCTGATCTCCTGACCCAGGACGGTGGTGCTCAGGTCCCGCTGGCTCACGTCCACCATCATCCGGGGTTTCATGACGATGGAGTCCAGGACGGCGCGGGTGCGCCGAAGGGTTATCTCGTCGGTGGCGGCCCCGGCGATGAAGTCGTAGTCGCCCTTATCGAGA
>CAYMZL010000255.1:1504-4344 GCA_964394825.1 uncultured Dehalococcoidia bacterium
CGGCGAGGCAAGTCTAAAAGCTGGGCTGTGCGTAGTCAATCGCACCGGCGATAACGGACGCCGGTGACCGTGAAAACAGACTCGTGGTATTCTTGCCCACGGCGAATCTAGACTGCGGCCCGGGTTGGAAATTATGGTGAGCAAAGCGGCGGACTACGAGATATTCGAGGCGGGCGATCTGGAGTTGCAATCGGGAGGGACCCTCCGTGGGGCCAAGTTGGCCTACAAGACCCACGGTCAACTGAACGCCAAAAAAGACAACGTGGTGGTGTTCCCCACCTTCTTCGGCGGAACGCACACCCAGAATGAGGGAATGATCGGCGAGGGCCATGCCCTGGACCCAGACAGATATTTCATCATCGTCCCGGATATGTTCGGCAACAGCGTGTCAACTTCACCGAGCAACGCCGACCCGCCCTACAACCGGGCACGTTTTCCCCAGGTGAGCCTTTATGACAATGTGGCCTGCCAACACCGTCTGGTCACCGAGGTGTTCGGCATCGACAAGATCGCCCTGGTCACCGGCTGGTCCATGGGCGCCCAGCAGACCTACCAATGGGGCAGTCTGTACCCGGAGATGGTGGAACGTATCGTGCCCGTCTGCGGCTCCGCCAAGACCTCCCGCCACAATTTCGTCTTTCTGGAGGGGGTCAAGGCGGCCATCACCACCGATGCCGACTGGGCCGGCGGGTCTTACGAGAAGCCCCCGCTGAAGGGGCTGCGGGCCATGGGCCGCGTGTACGCCGGTTGGGCCGTGTCCCAGGCCTTCTACCGGGAAGAGGTCTATCTAAAGTTGGGGTATGGGTCGTTGGAAGACTATCTGGTGGAGTTCTGGGAGGCCCGGAGGGTAAATGCCGACGCCAACGACCTCCTGTCCATGATCTGGACCTGGCAGAATGCGGACATCAGCGACAACCACATATTCGGCGGAGACTTCCGGAAGGCCCTGGGAGCGATACAGGCCAGGGCCATCGTCATGCCCGGCCGGACCGACCTTTACTTCCCGCCCGAGGACAATCAGAACGAGGTCGCTCAGATGCCCAACGCGGAGCTGCGGCCCATCGAGTCCATCTGGGGACATCTGGCCGGAGGACCGGGCTTCAACCCGGAAGATTCCAAGTTCGTCGACGACGCCCTAAAAGAGATACTGGCCCTTTAGGCCCCACCCAAGTTTGGAGGACTGACATGCCGGACCTGCGTTATGAGCGATTTCCCGACGGCCATTACGCCGTCTTCACCATGGACCGGCCTGACCGGCTGAACGCCCAGGGCGCGGCCATGCGGCAAGAATTACGGGAGGCGCTGGACGAGTTCGCCGCCGACCAAGAGATGCGCGTCGGGATAGTCACCGGGGCGGGGCGGGCGTTTTCGGCTGGGGCCGACCTGAAGGAGATGTCCACCCAGTCCGTCTCGCTGGCGGCGCTGAGCGAGGAACAGCGGATCGAGGGCTACCGGGGCAACCAACCCTTCGGTAGAAACCCCAAGCCGTTCATCGCGGCGGTCAACGGTCTGGCCATCGGCGCGGGGATGGAGCGGGCCGCCGACTGCGACATACGGATCGCTTCCACCCAGGCCTACTTCGGCCTGTTTGAAGTAAAACGGGGCATCCTGGCCAACTACGCCATCAACAACCTGGCGCGGGTGCTGCCCCACGGTGAAGCCGTGTACCTGATGCTCTCTGGGGACACCCTTAGCGTGGAAGATGCCCACCGGCTGGGTTTCGTGCGCCAGGTCTTGGAACCCCAAGAACTGATGCCCAGGGCGGTCGAAATCGCCGAGATGATTGGGGCCAACGCGCCGTTGGCCGTTCAGGGCACCAAGTCTGTCGCCCAGTTCTGGAGGAGGTATGGCCTGGAGGAATCCCTGCGCCTCACCGCCTCGGTGGGTCAGCGGGTGCTAAGTTCCGAGGACGCCTCGGAGGGACCCAGGGCATTCGCGGAAAAGAGGCCGCCGGTCTGGCGGGGCGAATAATCGTCCCGTGGTTTAAAGTTGGAATCAAAAGTGCTATCAAGCCGGATTGACCGGCGGCTCCGCTCGCGTGGAGGTTCTCTTAAGACTGGGGCCTCGACCTAATCTTCCAAAATGCTCCCGCTAACACCAATATGATGGCTATCAGAGCAGCAGGCAGACCGATTAGGAGCCATTGGTTTCTGGGCTCGCTGAGGGTGATCGAACCGACTGCGGATACCGCCGAGTTGCCTTGCAGGTCTTCCACCGTCACCACATAGGCGACACTAGAGCCACGAGGAAGCGGACCTGCCTTCCCCGTGAATCGTCCTGCGCCATTAAGAACCATTTCCGCCGACGCCATCAGCGGGACCGTCAACTGTTGAGCGTCCTCGTGTAGAAGGAGGATAGACGCTACCGCTGGCATCGTAGTTGCGTCGCTAGCCACCACTTCCACATCTATGTATCCGGGCCGTCCGTCTGACTCGGTGACGGTGACGGCGTCGATGATTGGAGCCTGGGTATCGGTCATAAACACCATCGCCACGGCATACATCTTCGCTCCTGGCTCGTAGCCGGTGTTGCCCTCAAGCGCCAGGATGTCTCCACTGAACCGTACGACGGTCCCCTCTTCTAGTGGGCGCTCGGGAGCCATAAACAGATACATTAATTCGTCCACGGGAAGATCGCCGTTCGGGTCTGGCCCCGTTATCTTGAAGGACTCATCAACCGCGGCGAATCCCTCTTCATCGGCCTGGAGCACCACTTCGAATTGGTCTGGGAACGCCAGGACGAAAGGCGTGCCGGGTGGCGCGCCCGTAATCTCGCCAACCAGGCGTGCCGGATAGCTCCCCGCGAAGTTCATCGTGAGCCAATTCCCCACCTCCCACCGA
>CAYMZL010000256.1:0-4336 GCA_964394825.1 uncultured Dehalococcoidia bacterium
TCATGGTTTGACCGCCCTCGATCACGCCGGCGCACCCCGAGTCCCGGAACAGGTGGGCCAGCCCTTCTCCCGGCGCCACCGGCAGTAACGCCAGGGCCAGGGCGGCCCCTTCAGCCTGGGCCGGTTGGTGCCGGGAGGAACCGGCGGCGAAATTCCGGTTCTGGTTGTCCATGTTCTCGATCTCGATCTCGGAAAGAGCGCCCAGCGATTCCGCGTAGCTGAGGGCCGGGGCGGGGTCTTCGACGTGGATGTGCACCCGGATGTTACGGCCGTCGCCCACCACGGCGGTGGACAGAGCGGTCTCCTGGAAATGACTGCGGACCCGGTCGAGGTCCAAGTCTCGTCCTCCGGCGCTACTGATGATGAACTGGGTGCAATAACCCCATTCCCGTTCCAGCGTCGCGTCCAGATATTCGGGCTTGATCAGGCCGCCGTTGCTATTGGCCGCTCTCTGGAACCGGGACAAGGCCGACAGGTCAACCAAAGGGGAGCCGCCGCCGGAGAGGGACCGGAGGGCCCCGCCGATCAATACCACGATGCCAAGTCCGCCGGCGTCCACCACGCCGGCTTCTTCGAGCACCGGCAGCTGTTGCGGAGTGCGTTCCAGGGCGTCCAGAGACGCCAGATACGCCGTTTCCCAAAGGCCGAGGACGCCACCCTCCGACTTCTGGAGCGCCCCTTCAACGGCTTCTGAAGCCATCCTGATCACCGTGAGCATCGTGCCTTCCACCGGGTTGCCCACCGACTTGTAGGCCCCGTCTGAAGCCAGCTTGAAGGCCAAAGCCAGGTCGTCCGCGGCCAGGTCCTCCTTGCCGGCCAACGCATCGGAGAAACCCTTGAAGAATTGGGAGAGGATCACGCCGCTGTTGCCCCTGGCCCCGAAGAAAGCGCCCTGGGCCAGGGCTGAGGAGACCGTGGCCACCGAATGGTCCTGGCCCCCGGGGCAGCCTTCCGCCGCCGATTGCACGGCTGAGCGCATGGTCAAGAGCATGTTGGTGCCGGTGTCGCCGTCGGGCACGGGAAACACGTTCAGGGCGTTCACGATGTCCCGGTATTCTTCCAGGCACACGGTGGCCGCCGAAATGGCCTGTTTAAGGTCCTGTCCCCGTAGCTGGTCCATACTTAACCCGTCACCTGAGCGATTGGGCCGATTTGTGGCGTACGGTCATGTGGGGAGATCGTAGGAGGATTCCAGGGGGATTATATATCATGGCCCATGGGGTGGACTCGAATGGCTCCGCCCCGATCTGGCGGTTGGACCGGCGGGTAGCCGGACCGGTGCGCAGGCGGGACTGGGCACGAAATTCCTTGACAGGCCCAGGGGGCTCCCGTAGTATTAAAGGTCGAGGATCATATGGACTACGCAGTAATCAAAACAGGCGGGAAGCAATACCGGGTCAAGCCCGGCGACACGTTGGATGTCGAGCTCCTGCCCAACCCGGTAGACTCGGTAGCCGAGTTCAATGAGGTATTGGCCCTCTCCGACGGCGGAGAGGTGACCTTCGGCGTTCCCTTGGTGGAAGGCGCCAAGGTGACGGCCCAGGTCGTGTCCCATTACAAAGACCGCAAGTTGATGGTCTTCAAGTACAAGGCCAAGACCCGTTACCGGAGAAAGCGCGGCCACCGGCAGTCCTACACCCGGCTGCTGATACAGGAGATCGAACTAACCAAACCCCGCGCCCGGACGCCGCGGCGGCGCGCCTCGAGAAAGGCGGCTCCCGCTGGGGCTGAGGGCGGAGAAGGGAATAACTAATGGCCCATAAGAAGGCTGGCGGCAGCACCAACAACGGCCGGGACAGCGTTTCCAAGCGGCTTGGAGTTAAGAAGTACGGGGGCGAGCGCGTCACCAGCGGCTCCATCATCGTCCGGCAGCGCGGCACCCGGATAAAGCCCGGCACCAATGTTGGCCTGGGCCGCGATTACACCATCTTCGCGGTCATCGACGGCGAAGTGAAATTTGAATGGGCCGCCAAGGGCC
This sequence comes from uncultured Dehalococcoidia bacterium, assembly GCA_964394825.1. Taxonomy (GTDB): domain Bacteria; phylum Chloroflexota; class Dehalococcoidia; order Lucifugimonadales; family UBA3495; genus UBA9611. Next base: position 1,979 of record CAYMZL010000256.1, read on the forward strand.
GCCGCCGGGTCAGCGTGTACCCGGTGGAAGCAACCTAAGTCGGCTCAGCCGCATCCAAGGATATACAAGACAGATAGACCGGTAAGAAATGAAGACAGATATTCACCCCCATTTTTATAACTCCACGGTGACCTGCTCCTGTGGCAACGTGTTCAACACCGGGGCCACCAAGCCCACGCTCCGCGTTGAGGTGTGCAGCAATTGTCACCCCTTCTACACGGGCGAACAGCGGGTCGTCGATACCCAGGGACGCATCGAACGGATGCGGCGCCGCTACAACCTTAAGTAGTCCTCGCCCCATCCCGTCTGGCCGGCAGGATTACCCGGCACAACGATGCAAGCCGAGAGATCGAGGGCTCCGAGCCCTCGATTTTCTATTATTTCCATCTAAATCGCGAGTATTATCAGCCGTAGGGACCGGTCTCCGGTCCCATAGTCCGGCAACCAGAGGCCATAAGTTGGCAAAACAGCCACCACATCTGTACGGCGGACAGGCGGTGATCGAAGGCGTGATGATCCGCGGCCGGGACCACTTCGGCCTGGCGGTCCGGCGCCAGGACGGCTCCATCGAGCAGCACCACGAGCTCCTTAGCTCGATCTATAACGGCCGTCCCCGCCGCTGGCCGCTGGTCAGGGGATTTCTCACGCTGCTGGAAACACTGATCCTGGGGATCAAGGCCCTGCAACTTTCCGCCAATATGGCTGCCCGTGATCAGATGCCCGAGGAAGAGGAGGGCATCCCGGGTTGGGTGATGGCCTCCACCCTGGGCGTGTCGCTGGTGTTTGGCGTCGGGCTATTCTTCGTAACTCCGCTGCTCATCGCCTGGGCCCTGAATCCGGTGCTGAACTCGGCCCTGCTCAGCGAGATCGTCGAGGGCGTGATCCGGTTGGCCTTTCTGTTGGGCTACATCACCTTGATCGGCATGCTCAAGGATGTCAAAAGGGTCTTTGCCTACCACGGCGCGGAGCACATGACGGTGCACGCCCATGAGGCCGGGCTGCCCCTAACCGTGGCGAACGTGCGGAAGTTCGGCACCCCCCATCCGCGCTGCGGCACGGCCTTCTTGTTGACGGTGGTGGTGGTTTCGGTGGTGGTGTTCGCGCTGCTGTTGGGCCCGCCTCTCGAATGGCGGATCGCGTCACGCATACTGCTCTTGCCGGTGATCGCCGCGGTGAGCTATGAGGTCATACGGTTTAGCGGCGCGCACCAGAACTCATGGTACGGAAAGTTGATCTCCCAGCCGGGCCTGTGGCTGCAGAAGCTGACCACCAGGCAACCCGACGACGAGCAGATCGAGGTGGCCATCCGGGCCATGGAGACGGCCATCGCCGCCGACGCGGGCGAAACCGTGGCGAGAGAGATTCCAGCGTCCGGGGCGGAGAACGCTCCAGACGGCGCTGCCTAGTCGTTCTTTAACTCAGGTTCCAGCGGGGATTCTGCTCGGTCTGCTCTTTCAGGTAGTCCACGATCCAGTCACGGACGCCCTCGGCGATGTAGAAAGTGGGCTTCACCAGTTCGCTCTCGTCCGCGATCAGCCCCTCTTCTTTGGCGATGGCGGCCACCTCGGTCCCCGGCATCACGCTGACACCGACACGCAGGTTGGCCATGGCCGGGTTGATGCTGCGCAGGAAGTCCAGCTTCTGGTCAACGGTCTCTCTCGTCTCCCCAGGCTCCCCGAAGATCTTGCCGATGTTGTAGTGGAGGTCACCCTCGTCGCACATCCGGCACACCTCCGTCAGCCGGTTGGTTACCTCGGACATGCTGTCCTGATCGTAGGGATTGCCGCTGCGGTTGCCCATCATCACCAGGCCACAGCCCGCCTCTTTCATGATGCCGATGAGATCGCTGTCGCAGTTGAAGGGCGCCAGGTTGGTGTTCCAGCGGACGTTGACGCCGGAATCGATCAATTCCCGGCACAGTGATTTGGCGTGGTCCAAAGGGAGGTTGAAACCGTTGGCGATGAAGAAGACCTTCTTCATCCCGAACCGCTCCTTCATGTCTTTGACCTCGGCGACCACATCGTCGATGGGCCGGATCACCCGCCAAGCGGATTCGTCTATCTGGACCTGGGAAGCATTGGCCGGATAGGAGAAACTGCTCAGTTGGGTGAGGATGCCGATGCCGAATCCGGCCTTGTTGTACCGCGCCATATCCAGGTCCTCCAAACGCGGCGGCTTGGCGAACTTCGAGGTGCAGTAGCCTTCATTCCGCAGGGTCCGGCCGTCCTTCTTGTAAACCAGGCCGGGCAGGTCGAAGTAGTCGGGCTCGCCGACGTCCAGACGGTCGACCAGGGTGGCAAAGGCCTCGCCGGCGTCGCCCGCCAGCCCCAGATCGGGCTTGAGGAACTCGAAACATTC
>CAYMZL010000257.1:0-4332 GCA_964394825.1 uncultured Dehalococcoidia bacterium
GCAAATCTAGGCTATGCCAAGACCGGCAGGTATCTACTGCGGCTGTGCCGCCTAGAGCATGAAGACTGGGTCGGCGTCGCGGTTCACCCGGGTTTCGCTTTGCAGGCCTTCCCGTTGGAACCGGGGAAGGGCGAACATGTTGCGGTGACTCTCGCCGTCGTAGTACTTCAGCGGCTTGGACAATCGGCGGGCCACCTCGGCGTCAATCACTTCCTCCGAGGCCTGGGGGAAGGGCGTATCAGAGGCGATGGTGAAGCCCCACAGGGTCTGGAAGGCCGGGATATGCACCTGTGCGGCCTTGGTGTGGTCGAAGAGGGTGCCGAGCGTGTTGAAGATGGTGGTGAAACACTCGGTGAAGTTGAGCAATCCGGCCGGGCCGGACTGGGTCACCAAAACCCCGCCCGGATTGAGCCGGGCTTTGGCGATGGAATAAAACTCCTGGGTATAGAGCAGGGCGGCGGTCCCGCCTTCCAGAGGGTCGACCAGGTCCAGGATGATTGCGTCGAAGGAATCGGAAGTGTTTTCCAGGTAGCCGCGCGCGTCCTCATGGAGGAGGTTGGTCCGGGGGTCGTCGAAGCTGCCTTGATGGTGGTTGGGCAGGTATTTGCGGCAGAGTTCCACCACTTCCCGGTCCAGGTCGATCATGGTGGCCCGTTCCACCGATCTATGGGCCAATACCTCGCGGAGGGTGCCCCCTTCTCCGCCGCCACCGATGAAGACCTGCCTGGGGTCCGGGTGGCACAGCATGGCGGGATGCACCAGCGTCTCGTGGTAGATGTGCTCGTCTCGTTCAGTAGACTGGGTCTTGCCGTCTAGGACCAGGCTGCGGCCGAAGAGTTCCGAGTCCAGAACTTCGACCTTTTGGTAGGCGGTCTGGCCGGAGTAGTGGACCTGACGCACCTTGAGCATCACGGACAAGTCTGGATGGACGGCCTCGATAAACCAGTTGCCGGACATGTCCATCTTGAATCGCGGGCCCGATTAGAGTCCCACGGCCTCCTGGACCGCCAGACCCCTTTGAATCTCTTTGATCTCCGGGTTACGGCATTCCAGGGCCTCGGCCAGCTTGTTGGCCGCCTCCCTGGGCCGGAACGACGTTCCGCAGGAGAATATGTCCGCCGCCGCATAGCCGTACTCGGGCCATGTGTGGATGGAGATATGGGACTCGGCGATAGCCAAAATTCCGGTGACGCCCTGGGGTGAGAAGTGGTGGAAAGATTCGCCGACGATGGTCGCGCCAACGTCTTGGGCCGTCTCTATCATCGCCCGGCGAATATAAGAGAGGTCGTTAAGTAGCTCGGAGTTACAATCCTTAAGTTCCAACAAGAGATGACAACCTAGTACATCCAATCACCTGTCCTCCTATCTTCATTCGGTTGCTTAGGCGGTTGCTTAGGCGCAACAATGAATCATTCTATATGCCTCATCGTGGCTAGGCAATACCCAACCAAAAAGGGGGCGTTTGGGCGGCGTTGCCGCCGCGTCGCCGAAGACTTCACTTAGATTGCAATCCGGCTTCCTTTTAAGACAGTCCCATGCTAGCATTAGTTCGGCCCATTTTTTTGGAGGCGTACTCCGGAATGGCGACGGAAAACACCGAATCGGCCGCCCTACCCGGCCAAAAGGTTAACATAATCCTCGTCGTCGAGGACGATAAGCGTACATCCCGCCAAGAACGCTTCGTTTTGGAAGAAGAGGGGTATTCGTTGGCCTGCGCCGGCAGCGGTGAAGAGGCCCTGACAATGCTGCCCTCCATCGCTCCTTCGCTGGTCCTTCTCGACATCGTGCTTCCAGAAATGGACGGATTTTGCACCTTTCAGAAGATTCGCGAAACGTCTCAGGTGCCGATAATTATGGTCACCGCCGAAGACCGCGACGAGGACATGGTCCGCGGACTTGAGATGGGCGCGGACGACTGTATGACCAGACCCTTCTCCACCAGCGTGCTCGCCGCCAGGGTCAAGGCCGTGCTGCGGCGGACCAATGCCAGCCAGTCCGAAACCATGGCGGCTTACCCAGGGTCCTCCGAGTCCGGCATGTCCTTTGTTAACGAACCGGAAGAGACAGTTGTGAGTTCCACCCAAGACGCTCCCGCCGGGTCCGGAAACAAGAATTCTCCTGGCAGGAACGTCGATTCGGTAAACGGCGTAGGCCCATCCACTACTGCTCCTACGGCAAGTGACGAGAATTACGAAGGCGCCGTGAAGCTGGTCGTCGAAACCACGGGCACGATTAAGAACATGGTCGAATTCGTCGACTCCCTGCGCGAAAACCCCCAATTCCACCTGCTCCGCATGATCTCCAACTCCCGGAGAGACGGAATGGATGTCTGGATCCGCCTTCGTTCGCCCGACCCGCTCCGGACCACCCTGTTGGCAACCGCCGGAGTCTCGAGAGTCAAAGCCGTGGAGAGTTCCGAGATCGACCCGGAAACGGGCGCCAAGACGCCTATTTTGATGGTGTCGCTGGACTAATCTCCCGGCCCATCGCTCCGCCACCGGTGGTCCCCTATTGCTGCCGGCGGCTTAACCAGATCGACCCGACTGCCCGACACCCTTCTGATGATAGAAAAAACCGAAACCGAAATCTCCCAAGAAATGGCCGAAGACCCCTCCAATGATTCGATGGGGTCCGACGGTCGCCACTCTGACGAAGTACCGGCCGGCCGCACCCGCCCGGCATCCCTCGGGCAGATGATAACCGAGGCCGGCATCCTGACTCCCGAACAGGTCGCCAACGCCCAAGAGATGGCCTGGAAAGAGCGGCTTCCCCTGGGCCGCGTCCTGGTCAAAGAGGGCATGGTGCTGTCCACGGAACTGGCCACGCTGACTGCCCTCCACCTCGGCGTGGCTCTGGTCGATCTGCGCAGCGAAAAGATTGACCCGGCGTCGGTGGCCTTGATTCCCGAAGACGTGGCCCGGCGCTATCTGGTTCTGCCCCTCTCCCGCACCGAAGACCGTCTCACGGTGGCGATGACCGACCCCACGGACCTCCAGGTGCTGCAGAACCTGGCCTCCAGGACCGGATACACCATCGACCCGGTGATCACCACTGAAGAGGACCTGCAGGAACACGTGGACCGGGCCTACCGCATCACGGCACAACCTCTATCCGGCGCCCGCGACGGCGATACCGACCTTTCCGTGGACCGCCTCACCGCCCGGACTCTCCGGGAATCGGGACCGGCCCAGGTTATCGATCTCCTCTTGCAACAGGCCCTGCAAGACCGGGCGTCGGACATCCACATCGAGCCCTCCGATTCCCGCCTGCGGATCCGGTTCAGGATCGACGGAATCCTCCACGAGGTCATGAACCTACCTCAGGACATGCACCCGACCATCATCAGCCGCTTGAAGATCATGTGCGGGATGAACATCGCCGAGCGCCGCCGTCCCCAGGACGGTCAATTGACCTTCGAGGTCTTCGACCGGACGGTGGATGTCCGCGTCGCCATCAGCGGCACCGTGGTCGGCGAGATGGCGGTCCTGCGTCTGCTGGACGATAAGACATTCACCATTCTTACCTTGGACCAACTGGGGTTCCGGTCCGAGACGGAAGAGGCCTTCCGGAAGCTGCTGCGTTTGCCATACGGGATGGTGATTGTCTGCGGGCCCACGGGGTCCGGCAAAAGCACCACCCTCTATGCGTCGGTGTTGCAGATGAACCGGTCCGAAAACAAGGTCATCTCCATCGAAGACCCGGTTGAGTACCACATGGCCGACGTCAACCAGATGCAGGTGAACGCCGAAGCCGGCATCACCTTCGCCTCCCAGCTCCGCAGCATCCTGCGTTTGGACCCGGACGTGATACTGGTCGGTGAGATCCGCGACCAGGAAACGGCCATCATAGCCACCCAAGCGGCAATGACCGGTCACCTGGTGCTGACGACGCTCCACGCCAACGACACTGTCTCCGCCTTGATCCGGCTCAGGGAACTGGGCGTCCCGCCCTACCTGGTGGCGTCTTCGGTGGCGGGCATCGTCGCCCAGCGGATGGTCAGGGCGGTGTGCAAGACCTGTATGACCCTCACTGACCGGCCCTTGGCCGAGCAGCAGGCCTACGCCGAGGAGATGGGCGGTGAACAAGAACGGTTCCAATACGGGTCGGGCTGCAACGCCTGTGCCCAGACCGGCTACGTAGGCCGTATCGGTGTGTTTGAGGTCCTCAACATAACCGACGGGATCCGGCAACTCTTCCTCGACGACGCGCCCCGGCACCAATTGTTCAGCCATGCGATGGACGAAGGCATCGTTCTGTTGCGGAGGGACGGTATGATGAAGGTGCAACAAAACATGACCACTCCATACGAAGTGATGCGAGTGATGTTCAGCC
>CAYMZL010000258.1:0-4325 GCA_964394825.1 uncultured Dehalococcoidia bacterium
CCGGCCCCTGTAGAATGGCGGCCATCCGTAACCGGCGGAGAGGATGTCATGGGTAGACTAGACGGCAAGGTCGCCATCATCACTGGAGCCGCGCGGGGCCAGGGAGCCCTGGAGGCGGAGTTGTTCGCTAAAGAGGGGGCCAAAGTGATTATCTGCGATGTCTTGGACCAAGAGGGCAAAGACGTGGAGTCAAAGGTCCAGGCGACCGGCGGCGACGCAGTGTATTCCCATCTGGACGTGACCCGGGACGACGACTGGCAGCGGGCTGTCGATCTGGCCGAGTCCCGCTACGGTAAGTTGGACGTTTTGGTCAACAACGCGGGCATCGCCCGGGGCGGGTCTATCGAAGAGACCTCGGAGGAGTTGTGGGACGAGGTCCTGGCGGTCAACGCCAAGGGCGTGTTCCTGGGCACCCGCCGGGCCATCCCGGCCATGCGGCGGGCCGGCGGCGGCTCGATCGTCAACGTCTCGTCCATCGCCGGGATCCTGGGCCGCAAATTGGCTCCGGCGGTCTACAGCGCGTCCAAGGGAGCCGTCCGCGTCTTCACCAAGAGCACGGCCATTCAGCACGCAGTGGACAAGATCCGCTGCAATTCCATCCATCCGGGCCCCATAGACACGCCCATGCTGGCGGGAATCACCAGCGATCCCGCCATGCTCCAAGAACGGACCGATGAAGTGCCCCTGGGCCGGTTGGGCAACTCCGAAGACGTCGCCTATGGTGTCCTATACCTGGCCTCCGACGAGTCTTCATGGATCACCGGGATAGAGTTGATCATCGACGGTGGGATAACGGCCATGTAGGCACACGGTTTTTTTAGGCGGCGGACTGATAGGGAGACTCAGCCGGGGTTTTAGCCACGGCATCCGCCAATCTGGCGTGGGTCCAGGTCAACAGCTCCTGCGTCTCCTCCCAACCGATGCAGGCGTCGGTGATGGAGACGCCATATTTCAACTGAGACGGGTCATCGCCCAAGACTTGGTTGCCCGGCGACAGGTTGCTCTCCACCATGCAGCCGATGATGTCGGTGTTGCCGGCCACGCGCTGTTCCACCACGTCCTTGAGTGCCCTGGCTTGCCTGGTGTGCTCTTTGTTGGAGTTGCCGTGGCTACAGTCCACCAGCATCTGGGAGCGAACGCCCGCCGCCTGGAGCTGCTTTTTTGCCTGGGCGATGGCCTCGGCGCCGAAGTTGGGGCCGCGATTGCCGCCCCGTAGCACGAGGTGCCCGTCCGGATTGCCGGTGGTGCGGATCAATGCGGTTAGGCCATGGTGGTCGAGACCCAGGAAACCCTGGGGCGACCGGGCGGAAACCATGGCGTCGACTGCTATTTGAGCATTACCGTCGGTGCCGTTCTTAAATCCCACCGGCATGCTCAACCCGCTGGCCATCTGGCGATGAGTCTGGCTCTCCGTGGTGCGGGCGCCGATGGTGGACCACGTAACCAGACCCGCCAGATATTGGGGAATGACGGGGTCCAGAAACTCGGTGCCCGCGTACATGCCCATCTCGCCGATCTTCAACAGCAATGCCCGAGCCCGGTGCAGCCCTGTTTCAACGTCCAAAGTGCCGTCCAGGTGGGGGTCGTAGATAAGCCCCTTCCAGCCGACGGTGGTTCTCGGTTTTTCGAAATAGACGCGCATCAGGATCAGCAGGCGGTCGCTTAGCTTCTTGGAAAAATCAACCAACCGCCGGGCATATTCCAGAGCAGATTTCTCATCATGGATGGAGCAAGGTCCAACGATCATCATGAGCCTCGTATCGCCGCCGCTCAGGATGCTGCGAACCTGCTCTCTGCCCGATACGACAGTGCGTTCGACTTCCGGAGAAATCGGAAGCTTACTGACCAGGTCTACCGGTGTTATGAGAGGCGTTGTGCTCACGATATGCACGTCTCTAGTCGCTGATGGTTGCATCTGTTTTTGCTCCCTTTGGTGTGGATAGCTAACCTCAATTAATTTCCCCCGATTCTCTCTCCACCTTGGCGAAGTTTGGCGGCTCCAACGTTGGCACAGACCTTTCGGACAATAAAAAATCCCCAACCGCTGCCGGTTGGGGCTTGGCTTTTTCCAGGGTTGTCAGTCTATATCAGATTGCTTCGGGCGCCAAACCTTCACCGGCGGCACTAGGGCCGGTAAAATTCCAGTAATACCCGAACCAATTCAAAGATGACATCGCTATCAATAGTACCGCTTTCTGTATTTAAATTGCAAGGGAACCGCCGCCAAGGCGGCCATTACCCGGCCACCAGCATCTCGTCGGTGTTGATCAGGGGCGAAAGCAGTCGTGGCGCCCCATCGGTGATCAGCACCATGTCCTGGAGGTGCCAATTGCCGATGTGTGGTTCCAAGGCCACCACCATGCCCTGCTCCAGGGTGTGTTTGCCCGAGGGCACCATGTAGGGCTCCTGCTGGTGCCACCAGGCCCCGACACCGTGGCCCGCGAGGGCGACCTTCCCCTCGATCCCGGCGTCGTTGAAGGCGTTGTTGGCGAAGTGATAGATGTCCGACGCCCTGGCGCCCGCGAGGCAATGGCCGATGGTGGCCCGGTAGATGTCCCGGTGAATCTCGTAGGTCTCCCGGAGTTCCCGGCTGGGCTCGCCCACCACCACCGTCCGTGACTGGTGGCCGGGGTATCCATTTAGGTAGGAAACGTAGTCGTTTCTGATGATGTCGCCGGCCTGAAACGCCATGTCTCCCTCGCCGCCGTAGGCCACATTGTTGCGGCTGGTGTTGAGGATGCCGTGGGCCCAGTTGGCCCCGCGCCTGATGCACCCCTCGATGATTCGGGAATGCACCTCGCGTTCGGTGTCGCCGGGCCGGACGGCCGGAAAAACCTCCAGATAAACTTCATCCAGAAGATTAGCCCCCTGCTCCAGAAGTTCCACCTCTTCCGGGGTCTTGATCCAACGCACCCGGTCCATCATTTCGGTGCAGTCCATCAGGTTGGCGTCGGGCAACAGGGAGGTCAACTCCTCCCATTGGAGGGCGCTCAGGTAGTCCTTCTCCAGGCCGATCGTTTCCTTTTCCAGGCCCAGCTCTCTGAGGATCTCCGCGGTCCGGGAATAGGGCGACTCGGCATAGCCGTCGTAGACTTGGACGTTCTCGACCCAACCGTCGCGGCGGGCCAGGGGCGCGGCAATCTCATTCACGACCAATACCGGGTCGCCGTGGCGGGGCCAGACCAGCAGAACCCCCCTGGGCGAGTCGGGGAAGTCCAGGTGCCGGGCCAGGGTCCCCGGATAGGCGAAACCCGCCAGGTAGGTGAAATTCTTTCCCGAACGGGCAACCACGGCCGAAAAGCCATTTTTGTCCATCGATTGATTCAAGCGTTTGATGTTGGCGATGATCTTGCCATGGGCGTTCGCCATGAAGGGCCTCCCGGCTCTGGATGGCCTGGTCTTGGTTGGATCGAGTCTAGACCAATCGTCCCTCGGCGGCAACGGTGCGAAATAAACAGGGCATTTTGGGTGGTAGAATGGCGCCTAAACCTCACTGGAAGGGTCGATTGATAACTAGGTTGTTATTGGGTGTGTCCCTGTCAGTCACGATTTTGGCAGCAGCTTGCGGTGGCGGAGAGGCGCCTGCGTCAGCTACACCAACCGTGCGGTCGACTGCTACACCGATCGCCGCAAAGGCCACCGAAGCCGAAGCCGCTCGTTCAGCGGCTCACCTCGAGGCCGCCACCGCGCTTCTTGCAACAGGGCGCATCGAAGAGGCAATCTCTGAATTCGACGAAGCGGTCCGCCTGGACCGGGGGTCTGCTGAGGCTTACCGGGGCCGGGCCACTGCCTACCGTGATCTGAGTCAGTTCGAAAAAGCGGTCCAGGACTACGACGAAGTCATTCGCATCAACCCCCAAGACGCATCGGCCTACGAGGGCCGGGCATTCGCCTACATCTTCTTGCGGCAATACCGGAGGGCCATAGAAGATTACGACGAAGCCATTCGCCTCGACCCACAGGGCGCAACAGCCTACGACAGGAGGGGCGACCTCTATCATGCCCTGGGCGACTACGACCAAGCCATTCCGGACTACGATGCGGCGATCCGCCTAGAATATCAGGGGAACGACGCCTACTTGAACCGGGGCAGCGCCTACGACGAGATTGGGCAGTACGAGCTTGCCATCGAGGACTACGATGAGGCCATTCGGCGAGATCCCGAGTATGCATTTGCGTACAGCAACCGGGGGTTCACTTACTATCAACTTGGGCAGCTTGAGAGATCCGTCGAAGACTTGAGCGAGGCCATCCGGCTCAACCCGAATTTCGCCAATCCCTATGCGGTCCGGGCGCAGGCCTACACCCTTCTCGGCAATGATCGG
>CAYMZL010000259.1:0-4317 GCA_964394825.1 uncultured Dehalococcoidia bacterium
CGGGGCTAAGCATTATGCCCACGGCGTCGTGTCCCGCTGCGATGCTGAAGCCTTCGGTCTCCGGCACCGGCCCCAACACCGGCATGCCATCTGATGTGGCCGGCCTCACCCCAGCCCGGCCGGAGATGAATTCGGCATCGGCCAGGCTGGGGAAGCTCAAGGTGGCTGCGGCGATCAACTGGCTGACGCCGCCGGCGGTCACTTCCTCGTCGAACCTGCCCTCCTCCCGCGTGGCGCCCACCAGCACGTTTCCATCCAACCTGGGCACGACGTAGGACTCGAAATTCCGGACCGGAGTACCCGGCATGAAGACGGGCTTTCGCAGTAAGATCCTTTCTCCCTTAACCGGCCGCACCGGAATCGCCGGGGAACCGGGGTCTCGTCCCTCCGGCAGCCACCTGGCGGGTATCCCGCTCCACGGTCCGGCGGCCAGCACCACCTGTCCGGCATCTATTCCGCCTGCCGGCGTGTCAACCCCGGTTACCCGGCGTCCCCGGCGCCGGAGGCCCAAGACCTCGGTTCCCTGGTGAAACTGGGCGCCCAGCCGGCCCGCGGCGTGAACCAAAGAGTCGACCAGCCGCTGGCCGCGGACGTATCCCTCCCTGAGAGAAAACACGCCGCCCAAGACCGCCGGCCGGACCTCAGGCTCCCGCTGGGCTACTTGGGCTGGGTCCAGCCAAGCCACATCCAGTCCCAATTCGTTCTGCCAGACCAGATTACGGCGCAGTTCGTCAACCTGGTCTTCGGTGAAAGCCAGCTTGAGCACCCCGGTCTGCCGGAACTCGGGGTCGATACCGGCTGCGGACAACTCCGCGGCCAATGACGGGAAGAGCTCCAGACTGCGCATGCCCAAGCGCCACATGGGCTCGACCGCCGGGTCCACGTGCCAAAGCGGTGCAATCACCCCCGCCGCCGCTCCGGACGCGCCTCCGCCGAGCCTACCCCGCTCCAGCACTGTGCATTGCACGCCCTGCTTGGCCAACTGGTAGGCGATGGAGCAGCCCACCACCCCACCGCCGATTATCACTACGTCCGCCGTCTTGGGTAGCATGGGCCATGGCCTCTGGAGGGAGATTGGAGCGAGTGTAATAACGCCCCAGGCGGGTGTCAACAAAGCCGTGAAGTTGCTAGCTGCCTATCCCTCTGGTACGCTTCCGGAAGCTAAACGCGGAAGTGAATCCCCTTGACCCAGACACCTGCCGTCAGCGCCGACCTTTTCGTCACCTGCATCATCGACCAGTTCTATCCGGAGGCCGGTGTCAGCGTGGTCAACGTCCTGCGGCGGCTAGGGGTCACCCTGGGCTTCCCGAAAGACCAGACCTGCTGCGGCCAGCCCGTCTACAACACCGGGTTTCACCGGGAGGCCCGCACCCTGGCCAAGCGGGTTCTGGAACAGTTCGAGAAAAGCGAGTACGTGGTGGTCCCATCTGGCTCCTGCGCCGCCACCTTGCGCGTCTTCTATCTGGAGCTGTTCGCCGACGACCCCGAACTGCTGACAGAGGCCAAGGCCCTGGCCGCCAAGACCTACGAGTTCTCCGAGTTCCTGGTGAAGGTTCTCAAGGTGGAGGACGCCTCCCTCTGCGGGGCCAACTACCAAGGAACGGCCACCTATCACCCCAGTTGCCATCTGCTCCGGGAGCTGGGTGTCAAAGAAGAACCCAATAAACTGCTGCGCTCGGTCCCGGGACTTGAGACGAAGGATCTGGAAGGAGCGGAGGTCTGCTGCGGTTTCGGCGGCACCTTCTCCGTGAAATTCCCCCACATCTCAGAGGGAATGGTCGCCGACAAGATTGCCAACGTGCAGGCCAGCGGCGCCGAAACCCTGGTGTCCTGCGACATGAGCTGCCTGATGAACATCGGCGGGGCGCTGAACCGTCAGGGCTCGAACGTGAAGGTGCGGCACCTGGCCCAGATACTGGACCCGGACTCCCAATAATCTATCCCAATAACCGTTATGGACCAAGCCATTGCCTGAGATAAAGACACAGGACTTTTCCGCCGCTTCGGCCCAGGCCATGCGGAACCCCCAACTGCAACGGGCCCTTGACCGCGTGGGCTCCGGGTTCGACGTGGCCCGCCTAAGCGCCATCGAGGAAGTGACCCCCGAGGTCTGGGAGCGGTGGCGGCAGGAGGCCCGGGACATCAAGGTCCACACCATAGAGCACCTGGATTATTACCTGGACCTGCTCCATACCAACGTCACCGCCGCTGGAGGGCAGCTTCATTTCGCCAAGGACGCCGACCAGGCCAACGAGATAGTCGCCCATATCGCCCGCACCCGGAACGTCAAGGTCGCCACCAAGAGCAAGAGCATGGTGTCCGAGGAGTTGGGCCTGAACCCGGTCCTGGAATCCCTGGGAGTGGACGTTTACGAGACCGACCTGGGCGAGTACATCATCCAACTGGCCGATGAAACGCCCTCCCATCTGGTGGCCCCGGCGCTGCACAAGTCCAAAGAGGACGTGGCCGAGCTATTCGCCGAGAAGCTGGGGATCCCCTACGACGACGACATCTACCACATGGCCGCCACGGCCCGGACGGTGCTGCGGGACAAGTTCATGGAGGCCGACCTCGGCATCAGCGGGGCCAACTTCGTGGTGGCCGAGACCGGCTCACTGGTGATCATCACCAACGAGGGCAACGGACGTCTCTGCACCTCAGCCCCCCGTATACACATCGGCATCACCGGCATGGAGAAGGTGATTCCGTCCATGCAGGACCTGTCCGTCTTCCTCCGGCTGCTGCCCCGTTCCGCCACCGGCCAGCGCATCACCAGCTACGTGAGCATAACCACCGGCCCGCGGCGCTCCGATGACGAGGACGGACCCGAGGAATTCCATCTCGTCCTGGTGGATAACGGCCGTTCCCGGTTGTTGGCCGACCCGGCTCTGCGGGAATCGCTCTACTGCATCCGTTGTGGGGCCTGTTTGAACATCTGCCCGGTCTACCAGCGGGTGGGCGGCCACGCTTACGGTTGGGTGTATCCCGGCCCCATCGGCGCGGTGGTCTCGCCCATCTTGGTCGGTCTGCCCCAGGCCAAGGAACTGCCCCAGGCCTCCAGCCTCTGCGGGGCCTGCCGGGAGGCCTGCCCCATCAAGATCGACATCCCCAGGATGCTCTTAGACCTAAGAAAGAAGACCGCTGAGAGCCCCGACAAAGCCCAGCGTTCCGCACCGCGGATCGAACGGATCATCGCCCGGCTCTACGCCAGGTTGATGAGCGGTCCCCGCCTGCTGCGCTTGGCCGTCGGATTCGGACGCATCCTGCAAAAACTGGAGCACTTCATGCCATTCTTCTCGCCCATGACCAAGGATGGGAAATGGATCAGAAATGCGCCGCTCCCTCCGCTGTCCAGATGGACCCGGTCCAGAGACCTGCCCACCCTGCCCAAGCAGACCTTCCACGAGATCTGGGAAAAGGAGTTGGCCGGTGGCCCAAGAGACGGTTCCTGAGTCCGAATCCCCGCTGGGAACGCCCAAGGACGAGTTCCTTCATTCCGTGCGCCAAGCCTTGGGCCGCGGCGAGGGCCCGCCCGTCCAAGCCTACCCGCGGCTGGCGGAGAGCGTCGCGGAGTTGGAGGAACAGGCAGCCCAGATGCGCCGCCGTCTGGAGGAAAACCTGCCCGCGCTCCTGGACAAGCTGGCCGACATGGCCGCCAAGGGCGGCTGGAAGGTATACCGGGCCCCGGGAGTGGAAGAGGCCATCGGCTACATCGAGTCACTGGCCCGTGAGTCCGGCGCCTCCAATATCGTCCGTTCCGCCCAGGTAGTCTTCGACCAAGTCCCGGTGGATGCCGCGCTCGCCAACCTGGGCCTGAAGGTCACCACCGTGCTACACGACGAAGCCAACCCCAGAGAGGCGCTGCGCGAGGTGATACGGCAAGCGGACATCGGCATAACGGGGGCCGACTACGCCCTGGCCGAGACCGGGTCCTTGGTTGTCCTGCCCCGCCGCGGGCTGAGCCGGCTGGTGTCCTTGGTCCCGCCGGTCCACGTGGCGTTGGTGCGTCCCGAAGAGGTGCTGGAGTCGCTGGACGACCTGTTCTTGTTGCGGCGGCTGGAGTATCATCAGCGGGGCGGCGAGATGGGCAGCTACCTGAATTTCATCACCGGCCCCAGCCGCACCGCCGACATCGAAATGACCATCGTGGAAGGGGTCCACGGGCCCAAAGAAGTGCACATGGTCATCTTGGGCTAGACTCCTCATCCGTCAAAACCTGACGGACAGAAACTCACCTCCCTTCAATCTGTCACCCCGAGTGGAGCGAGGGGTCTCGTTGTTCTCAACCAATGCTGGTATGTTAGCAACGAGATTCTT
>CAYMZL010000260.1:0-4300 GCA_964394825.1 uncultured Dehalococcoidia bacterium
CGGCCACCAGCTCCTCAGAACCACTCGACTTCTAGATTAACAAACCTGATGGTGTTCACGGCCACCAGCTCCTCAGAACCACTCGACTTCTAGATTAACAAACCTGATGGTGTTCACGGCCACCAGCTCCTCAGAACCACTCGACTTCTAGATTAACAAACCTGATGGTGTGCACGGCCACCGGCTCCTCAGAACCACTCGACTTCCAGTTTGACAAACCTGATGGTGTGCACGGCCACCAGCTCCTCAGAACCACTCGACTTCCACCTTGCCGAACCTGATGGTGTCACCGGCTTCGATGCCGGCGTCGATCAATCGGTCGGCCAAGCCGGAACGCCGCATCTCCCGCCATAATTGCAACAAGACCCGTTGGTCCCGAGTGTCGGCCAATGCCGTCAGCCGTTCCATGGCTTCGGACTCCACCACAAACACCCCCTTTGCATCACGTCGTACCGACTCCTTGGTCACGGACCGCTGTGGCCGCGAGTGCATGGGTTCGGGCTCCGGAGACTCGTCGATCTCTTCCTTGGGCATCTCTGCCAGAGTCCCGATTATGTTCCCCAGCAGGATGTCGACACCTTCCCCGGTGGCGGCGGAGATAAAGTGTACGCCGGATCCATGGCCGCCGATGGCCTCCAGCAACCTGACTTCCAGCTCCTCTTGCTGCTCCCGCACCTCGGTCACATCCAGTTTGTTGACCACGACCAGTTGGGGCTTCTGGGCCATCTCCGGATTGAACTGTTGCAGCTCTTGATTAATCATCCGGTAATCATCCACCGGGTCTTCGGACAGGCCATCCAGCAGATGCACATACAACCGGGCCCTCTCTGCATGCCGCAAGAACTCATGGCCCAGTCCGATCCCCTCATGTGCTCCCTCCAGCAGTCCCGGGACTTCCATCATCACGAAGTCATTCTGGCCAACTCTTACCATCCCCAGGATCGGCTCTACCGTCGTAAATGGATAATCCGCCACCTTGGCTTTGGCCGCGGAGCACATGGAGAGCAATGTCGATTTTCCTGCATTAGGCTTGGCCAACAGACCAACATCGGCCAGCAGCTTAAGCTCCAAAAACAGGACCACTTTCTCGCCCTTCTCCCCCCTTTGGGCTAAAACGGGTACTTGGTTTGTCGGCGTGGCGAACCTCGTGTTGCCCCACCCACCACGGCCACCCACAGCCACCAATCTTGGCGCATCGCTCCGGATATCGTCGACAAACTCTTTCTCTCCATCCTCCAACATCCGGTAGACTACTGTTCCGATCGGTACGGGAATGCGCTGGTCTTCTCCATTGGCGCCCCGGCGGTTTTTCCCCTTTCCATGACCGCCGGCCACGACGTAAATAGTGCTGTTGAACTTTATGTGAAGAAGTGTGTTTAAGGACGAATCGCCAACCAAATAGGCGCTTCCACCATCACCACCATCCCCTCCATTGGGGCCACCCTTGGGCCGGTACTTTTCACGAAGAAAACTGCTGCAGCCGTTTCCACCGGATCCGGCGTTAATATTTAATCTTACGGTATCAATCATTGGGTTTCTAAAAAATAATAGAAATAATAAGAAGGTGGATTGAGTGGACAGTTAGGCTTGAGTGTGACTGTACTGCTGTTGATTAGAGATATTTTAACATGGAGAGAGCGGCAATTCGGGTTGATAATCAGATGTGTCACCGTGAACTGGAATGTACAGATTGTGGCTGAATCAAAGTGTGGTTTTGGGGCCGGCTCAATTGTCCCAGGCCGGAGGGGATTCCGGTTCAGGTTATCCACGCATATTTGGGTCTTGCCCACGGGTTGTAGTAGTATCCTGGAATCACTGTGCAATACGGGCGTGGGCGTGACGGACGTAGATGTTGTCTGCGGGTAACACATTGCTTGGACTAGTGACGTTGCTGGGGATTATGGCGGCGGCCTGCTCCAACCCAGCAGGCACCGCCAGCGTTGAACCCGGCCCGCAGCCGGATGCTGATAATGGCGAAGAGATTGGGCGGGTGAACCGCATAGCTTACGTTAGCCCCAACGGCAACCTTTTCACCGTGGACCCTGACGGCGGCGGTCTGTCCCAGCTCACCGGCGGGTTCCAGGCTGGACAAGGCTCCGAGGGTGGCGTCCAAGCCCAGCCATTGAGCCTGAACGAGTACTATGCCTGGCCCACTTGGTCGGCCGATGGAACGAGATTGGCGGCCTCCCGGGTGGTGGTGCGGGAAGACAGGACCGAGATATCCCTGCAGGTCATGGACGCGCGGACCGGCCGTAGTGAGACCGTGTTTGAGAACGAACAGGTGGGACTGATCGCGGACGGCGCCCCCCACTACATCTACTGGGCCCCGACCGGAGAGTCCCTGTCTTTCTTGGCGACCACCCCGGATGGCTTGTCGCTATTCGTATGGGACGGGACGCCGGGCAAGCCCGCCGGCTTGGTCGAAAGAGGCGCCCCCCTCTACTATCAGTGGTCAAAGGATGCCGAGGCCATGGCCCTGCACGTCGGACCGGACATAACCTTGCTTAGACCCCCGGCCGAAGGCGGTTCCCGTCAGACATTTCAAGCCTCTATTGGTTTTCGTGTTCCAGCAATCTCACCGGATGGCTCTAGTCTTGCCTACGTTGCCGAGACGGACGGGGGCATGGGACTGTACATCGCTCCTATCACCGACCTAAGCCGGGCGCGCAAGGTCATCGACATCGGAGCGTTGTCCGCTTTCCTGTGGTCGCCCGACGGGACCCAATTGGCGGTGGGGGACCAGACCAGCTCCAGGTCCCCGTTCTATGACCGTCTGATGTTGGTGCCGGTGGGAGACGGGCCGGTAACCACGCTGTCCTCCGGGGAAGTGTGGGCCTTTTTCTGGGCGCCCAGCGGCGACAAACTGGCTTGGGTGTCGGTCAACGCCGCCGAACGGGAGCTCGAGTGGGTGGTCTCACCCAGCGATGGTTCCGATGCCAAGAGGCTGTTCAGTTTCCAGCCGTCCGGCGAAGTATCCATCCTGCTGAGTTTCTTCGACCAGTACGCCCATTCCCATTCGCCGTGGTCACCCGACGGCAAGTCCCTGGTTGTGGCCGGGTCCAAGGGCGAAGCGTCCCGAGGAAGCAACGGCCGGACCCCCACCGGTGACCGGATCTACATCTTGGATGCCGAAGGAGGCGCCGCTCCCCGGGACTTGGGGGCAGGCGTCCTGGCTTTTTGGTCGTGGAACTGAGGGTCAAGGCCCTGATGGCCGGGCTTTTGGTTGTTGGCCTATTGGCCTCCTGCGGCTCGGAAACGGCGACCCGAGTGCCGAGTGGCGCGGTGGAGATCGACCCTGAGCCGGCCATGCGCCAAGCGGTCGACCAACTTCTTGCCCTGGAATCGGCGGCGTTCAGTTTGGAGCATCTTGAAGGTTCCACTGTCTTGGTGCCTGGAGTGTTGATGACCAAAGTCTCGGGCGAGGTCTCCATCCCGGACCGGTTCAGCGTCACCGTGGAGGCCGAGTCCCAGTTCCCCAAGTCATATATCGAGATCAGCATCATCACCATCGAAGACACAGCCTACATGACCGACATATTCAGCGGCCGCTGGAATCAAGTCTCTGCGGACGCCCTGCCCTTCAATCTCTCCGGATTGGGCCAAACCCTGGCTGACATCGTGAACGCGGTGCAGCGGCCTCGGGTGGTTGGTGAAGAGCGGCTGAACGGTGTGGACACCCTGCACATCGAGGGCGAGATAGCTTCCCAGGACTTATCCGGGCTGGTTCCCGGCGCCGGGGAGGGCTTCCCCGTTGGATTGGAGCTTTGGTTGGAGCGGGATGGGCTGCTGCGGCAGGTCCACATCATCGGCCGGGTGGTCCCCACGGACGCGGTGAACACCATACGTCAATTGACCCTGGACGACATCAACCAGCCGGTGGAGATCAATCCTCCCAGCAACCCGCCGGGTTGACGTTCAGGGCGATGCTGGGAATGGACCGCACACTGCCAACGCCATTTGTCTTAGCAGTCATTGGGTTGGGGGCCTTCATCACGGCCCTGGACCAGACGGTGGTCGTGACCGCGCTGCCCAGCGTGATGCTGGACTTGAAAGTCCCCATCGCCGAGTTGGACCGGGCCGCTTGGATCATCACCGCCTACCTGCTTGGGTATACGGTGGCCATGCCCTTGATCGGCCGGCTGGGCGACGTTTACGGCTACCCTCGGGTCTATCAGGCCGCGCTGGTGGTATTTTGCATCGGGACAATCCTAGTGGCCGTTTCCGCCAGTCTGGAATGGATGGTGGGCGCCAGGGTTATACAGGCAGTAGGTGGCGGCGCCACGGTGCCCATCGGCATGGC
>CAYMZL010000261.1:0-4283 GCA_964394825.1 uncultured Dehalococcoidia bacterium
ACTTCACCGGAGACCGTCGTCCCATGACCACCAAAGCAGTCCAACTTGAACTAGACCCGCGGGAGTTGACCGGCAAAAAGGTCAGCCGCTTGCGGCGGGCCGGCATCGTGCCGGTGCACCTGTACGGCCCCGGCATGGAGCCGCGGTCGTTGCAGTGCCAGGCCAACCGGTTGATTCATGTGCTGGCGCAAGCCGGCGGCGCCACACCCATCCACATCACCATCCAAGGCGAATCCGGCACTCACCTGGCCTTCGCCCGGGAGATTCAGTGGGACCCCAGGCGCGACGATTTGTTGCATGTAGACCTCCTGGCCGCCGACGTGAGCCGGCCGGTCACAGCCCAAGTCCCAATCATCTTGACCGGCGAGTCCCCGGGGGCCCGCACCGTCGGCGGAACCGTGATGCAGCAACTCCGCGCCGCTGACGTTCAGGCCCTGCCTCTGGAGATGCCCGGACAGATCGAAGTGGACCTTGCGGCCATGGAAGAACCGGACTCGGTGATCCGCGCGTCCGACCTGCTCATTCCCGGCAACGCCACGCTTCTCACCGACTCCGAGGAATTGGTGGCCCGGATCGAGCTTCCCAGGGTTATGGAAGAGGTTGTCGTCGAGGGTGAGGAAGGCGAAGAGGGCTTGGAAGAGGGCGAGGAGGGCGAAGGCGGAGCCGCTGACACGGAAGAGACCGCCGGGGAGTAGGTCCCAGGGAAAGGCCGATTGCAGTCCTGCCCGGCCCAGGATGGGGGACTCGGTAAATTCTAAAGAACGCCGGAGGAGCGGACCCCAGAGGGCACGCGGCCTCCGGCGGTTGTTTTGGAGACGGGAGAATGTTCCTAACCTACGTCGGGGAGTCGGGGACCACCGGCAAGAGCGCCGCCGACCCTTCTCAGCCGCACCTTGTCTACACCGGACTGTTGGTGCACGAGAGCCAATCGATCTCGATGAACGGCGAGTTCAGCGCACTTTGCCGGCGTCATTTCGGCGCACCCCTGGGCGAGCAGGGCGCGCCCGCCCAGATCCGGCCGGTGGACGTCTACCAGGGCCTGGGCTACTTCGCATCATGGCCGCCGCTGAAGAGGAGCGAGCTGATTCAAGACTGCCTGGACATCATGGTCCGGCGTGAGACGCCCGTGATTGCTTCATACATCAACAAAAAGGAATTCGCTGAAGCCAAAGCGGCCGGCGATTCCCCCATGGCTGTGATGTGGGAGTCTCCAACAGAGCCGGTGGTAAACAAGTTTTTGTTCGCCCTCAGCATGTTTTTGGACGAAATCAACATGTCCAATCTATCCGGGGACCAGATCATGGAGGGCGGACTGCCCATCGCCAACTTCGCCCTGGTCGTCGCCCAGACCGGGACCTCCGTGAAACCAGGATTCATGACTGACTTCCTACGCTCGGACGAGGGGATAGACGCCACCGGCTTGATGCAGGATATCTGCTTTGTGGACCCGGAACAATCGGTGGGTAACCAACTATCCAACCTTTGCGCCTACTTCGTCCGCCGCTGGCTGCAAAATCCAGACCGGCCCCAGCCCTACTTTGACGGCCTCCGGGAGAACAAAGTCATACAGGTCATCTACCCGGTGGCTATCTAGGCAGGTCATCTCCTCTGTTGCCGTCTGGGGCCGGGCGTTCACCATTAGCAAACGCCGTTGGTTCTCCGCTTTCCTGGACAATCATTAGACGTAGTTCGATTCTGTCGCTGGTCCGCCCACTCGTGCCGGTGTAACGCCGCTGGAATCGCTTTATCTCGCGGATTATACTAACGCCATGCCCGAACCGCCGCCCATTCCCGCTCATAACGGTAACCCCTCGGCCGGTGTTTTCGTTGGACGCCAACGGGAGATGGCCGGGTAAACGTATCGCCCAAAGGCATGGATTCCTTGCGTGTCATGGACGACAACCGGGTCGTATGGTTGAACCTCACCGGCAGCGGCAACGAGACGGCGGCTCACATGGTGGAAAACGATCGGATGACCCTCATGTTCTGCGCCTTCGAGGGGTCGCCCATAATTCTCCGGCTGTTCGGCCACGCCAAGGTCATCCACCCCCGGGACCCGGAGTGGAACGAGCTCTTCCCCTTGTTCACGCCGATACCAGGCGCCAGGCAAATATTCGACATGCAGGTCGACTTGGTCCAGACGTCCTGTGGCATGGCGGTGCCTCTTTTCGACTTCAATGAACAACGGGACCTCCTGGAGCAGTGGGCGGAGCGGAAGGGCGAACAGGGGCTCCATGATTTTTGGGAGGGAAGAAACCAGGAGAGCATCGATGGCAAGCCCACGAGAATCATCGCCAACGGCCTCGGAGCCGCGGCCACGGCTAAACTCTCCGGATGACCGATGCCGAGGAAGACCAAAGACCTCAATCTGGTGGAGACGCAGGAGGAATTTGTGGAGCAGATGCTGTCCCGGCGGAAGATACTGAGGGCGTAGGACGTTTGCCAGCAGAGCCTGATACTGGCTAGGCGGCCATTCTTAGGCCAGGCGCACCTTTTTGGTGAAGTCGTAGTCTGGGGCGATGTTGGACTGGAAACGCCACACCACCCGTTCCTTGGGAAATTCCCCGGCGTGCACCCGCTCCATGAACTCCAGGATCATCGACCAGGCCTGTTCCGATTCCTTGGGACGGTAACGGCCCGGCATCGTCGAATTCATCCAGCCATGGGGCATGCCGGAAAACAGGGTGAACTCGTAGGTCTTTCGCTTGGATTCCAGGGCGTCTCTCAAGCGGCGCATGTCGTCCACCGAGACCACGGAGTCGTCCTCTCCCCAGATCCCTAGGACCGGCGCTTGAACCCTTTCCAGGATCGACTCGTAAGGCTCAGGCCGGTACTCGTCAACTTCCCATACCCTGGCTTGTGCTCCTCCGTAGACGACGATATTGGCTGCCAGCTCGTGGCGCACGCTGTTCAGGACCAGCGGATAATCGCCGCTCTGGCAAACTCCCATGGCGGAAATATGGTCGGAGTCCACTTGGCGATGGGCCAGCAGGTAATCCAGGCTGTCGCCCATGTATGACCTGATATCCTCGTCGGAAATGCCCACCCGGATGTCGCCTCGGCTCAGGGCCTCTTTATCCCCGTCCCACCGGGAAAACATATCGGGCGCCAGTCCGACATAGCCGTGAGCGGCAAACTTGGCCACCAAGTCCAGGGTGTGTTGCACCAGTCCGTACCTCTCGTGTCCCAGGACCACGGCGCCAAAGGGACCCGGCTGGTTTTCCGGTATGGCAAGAAACCCTTGGACCCTGTCGCCGTAGCTAATCATCGAGGTCACGGCACCGGGATAGGGGGTTTGCTGACTACTCCGGGAATGCTGGCTACTCATGGAAGCCTTCATATGCCTCGCTGGACATTGCGGACACCCCTTGGTATTTAGGGCTGTGTCTGGTCACCCTGTGCGCCGATCCCCACGGTTCCCCGTCTCGATGTCATGATAGGCCAGGACAATCAGCCACGTCCAGAGTTGGTTGGTACTGCGGGTTGTCACCCAGGAAGACCTCCTCTTTACACAAAAGAATAGGTCACACCTTCCCCAACAGGCACCGTCTTGTGCCAACACGCTCTGGCTTTCCTGGGCATTTCAATATGTGTCACGGACTTGAGGGGTGGCCTCCTCTACGACCCGTGGTTGTTGCTTCCGATGCACGCCTAAATAGGCCGGCGGTTCCTTTACAAGGCATGGGTGCCGCATTACAATCGCTACTCAGAAGAGCCGACGCATTTCGCTGTTTTCGCCGGCTTTTTCACCCGAAAATCTCGACCAATCGCCCTTTGGATCGAGCCAGCCCTGGGCTCGTAGGACTTGATGGCAGACCGAGAAGACACACTGCTGAAGAACCGGGCCGCCAAGCTCGAACGCCTTCGCGCCAAGGGCATTGACCCCTACCCGGCCCGTTTCCGCCGGACCTACGACACGGCCACCGCCACCGCGTTGTTTGAAGAGCTGGAGCACAACGAGCCGCCCGTAGACAAACTTCAAAATGTCTCCCTCGCCGGAAGGATCACCTCCATGCGCCCCATGGGCAAGGCCGCCTTCTTGGACCTGCAAGATTCCTCCGGCGGCATCCAGGCATTGTTGCGCCAGAATAACCTGGGAGAGGGCTTCGACCTGATCAAGGACCTGGATATCGGCGACCATCTGGGCGTCCGGGGCAACCTGATCCGGACCCGCACCGGCGAGATCACCATCGAAGCCCTGGAACTCACCGTCACCGCCAAGGGGATGCGCCCGCTGCCGGAGAAGTGGCACGGTCTGAAGGACGTTGAGACCCGTTACCGGC
>CAYMZL010000262.1:0-3098 GCA_964394825.1 uncultured Dehalococcoidia bacterium
AGCCCCGATTCGATCGGGGCCACCGGCCCTTATTATCACTTTTGAGGCAAAGCCCCGGTTCGGGGGAAGGTTAAGATGGGGGCCGTACGTCGTCGGAGACGGGGGCGCATCTCCTCTCAGCTACTCTGTCTCAGGGTCGCCGTCATTCTCCTCTTCTTCGCCTGCTTCCTCTGCTTTTTCTGCTTCTTCTTCTTCTCCGGCGTCTGCCGAGGGATCTTTCGCCGCCGCTGCCGCCGTCTGTTGTTGGTCCATCCAGTTTTGTAACCAGCGGCGGTACTCGTCCAGGGCCGGCGGCGACACGTAGAACACCTCTATATCGCTGGGAAACTGCACCTGGTGGCGCTCGCTGATCATCAACAGCCCGGTCTCGTTCTCCCCGAGGGTGCTGTCTATCTGGTTGGCGATGTGCTCGTAGCGCCGCCGGTTGCTGTCCGAATGCCATTCCTGGAGTTTGGAAGCCACGCTGGTGCTGGCCATGGGAATCATCAGGCACCGCTGGAGGTCCAACGTCTCCAGCAGCACGTCCATGTCCTCGGTGGCTTCCAGGACCGCGCCGGACTCGGTCTTGCCGGTGATGAAGCCGTGGCTGCGCTGGTCGGCGGCGCTCAGTTGCTCCAGGCCCTCGTCTCCGCCAACGGTCAGACTCTCGTGATAGATGTGCTGCAGGCCCCCCAGAGCGCCCTCTAGGGCCTCGACCTGGGTCTGCATCTGCTCCCAGTAATTCTGGAGGACGGCCGCGCCCTCGGGGTTGTCCGCCTGCGGCCCGTAGACCAAGGGCACGAGCAGCAGCTTGCGCCGCCCATCGTATTGGCTTGCCGGGGGCCGTTGGATCCGGCCCAGTTCTTCTGCCATGATGCCGCCTCCCGGTGCGCCGGCGTTACGTCAGGTGCCCTGTTGGCATGACCCATCAGCATGGATTGTATTGATGCTCCGGGACTGGGGCAAGTTGGCGCTGGGTTGTAGGCGCCGGTCAGTCACGCGGTGGATGGTCATTCGTGTGACCGGCTAGGGCGTGGAGAGTGGGTTCTGAATCGGAGGCTTACCGCCGGCTGCGTTGCCGCTCCGCGTACCCATCGAGCAGCAGGACGAGGGCTACCACACCCAGAAGAATTCCGCCGGTGAACCAGCCGACTATTCCCAACTTCCAGGTTTTGTCGGTGAATCCTACGATCAGACCGATAATTCCCAGTGCCAAACAGGCCACGGCGAACAATCGAGCTGTCCAGATCTTCATTGAATCCATGACATCCTCTCCTCAACCAAATCTTGGTATCGTTGGCCTGGATGCCGCGGATTATGAGGGCATCCCCTTCCCGTATCAAGGACTCCAGAAGACGTGAACGGCCCCGTTGAATCTGGCGGAGAGAGTGGGATTCGAACCCACGATAGAGTTGCCCCTATACCGGTTTTCGAGACCGGCGCTTTCGTCCGCTCAGCCATCTCTCCGGGGCCAATATTATAGCTGAAGATTCGGTGTTGGCGTACGCCCGCGTTTGCCTGTTTACAGCCTGTGGAAACCGGCGCAAAAATCAACGGTTAACCCCAAGTTTCCGAATAAAGATTGTTTAGATTCTTGATAATTGGGGTTGCCTGACCGGCTGAATCCAGTTATAGTTGGAGTGAATTCGTCGCATGCCGGGCCGGTGAATTTCGAGTTCGCCAAGGGCGGCTTTCCGGTGTTTCCCCGGCGGTTCCCATGACATTCCAGGAGATTCGATGTTAACTCAGCAACAGCTTGTCGAGCGGATGCGGGAGTGGGCGGTAAGGGTAACTCCGCAGCGGCTCGCCATCGCCGAGGTGGTCCTCAATTCCTCCGACCATCCCACCGTGCAGCAGATCTACGAGAGGGTCAAGGACCACTTTCCGTCCATGACCCTGGCCACCATCTATTCCACCTTGGGCGTGCTCCAGAAGAGCGGCCTCATCCAAGAACTGCCGTTCCAGAAGATGTCGCGCTATGAGCCCAATATGGAACCCCACGTCAACCTGGTCTGCATCGAGTGCGAGAACGTGATTGACGCCGACACGGGCAGCGACGTGCAGGACGTGGTCGTGGGCCTGCGGAAGCAGATAGCCGAAAACTCAGATTTTGAGGTCGCCTGGCAACGCGTCGATTTCTACGGACTGTGCCCCCGCTGCGCCGCGGCCAAACGCCGTGGCGAGTTGTCTGAAGTCTAAGCAACATTCCCAACTGAGAACCTTTACGGCCGGCGGTGGGCACACCAGCCGGCCGTTCCTATTTCCGTGGATTTTGAGCTTTACCAGGCCGGAGGGACGACATGATCACCGGCGTAATCGGCGTAACCATCTGGACCGGCGATCTGGAGCGCATGTTCAGCTTCTACAACAACGTGCTCCGCCTCCCGCTCCACTCCCGTCACGAGGACTTCATCGCCTTCGAACTGGGCGAGGTGCGGTTCAACATCGGCCGGCATAGCGAGGTCGCCGGACAATCCAAAGACCCCTTCCGGTTCATGCCCCACTTGGGCGTGGACGACATACATGCCGAGGCCCGGCGGCTGGCCGCAGCCGGGGTGGAGTTCATCCGCCAGCCGGAACAGGAGAGCTGGGGCGGCTGGGTCGCCACCTTCAAAGACCCGGACGGAAACGTGTTGCAGTTGTTGCAGTTGGTCTAGGTTGGGCTATATTAGACCGAATCAATGCGGGCGGTTCAGAAGCCAGGGAGGATGGCATGGCCGGTGAAGACAGGGGTGCGGAAAGGATCTGGCAGGCGGCGCGATACTTGCATGAGGCCCACCGGGCGCGGGCCCCGTATCAGCCCATTCCCGACGCGTTCGCCCCCCGTGACATCGACGAGGCCTACGACATCCAGGAGGCGTTCCACGGGTTGCTGGCTCCGGAGCGCGGGGCCATCTTCGGTTACAAGGTCGCCCTCACCACGCCCGTGATGCAGCGGATGGTGGGCTTCGGCCATCCCTGCTCCGGGGCTGTCTTCGCCAGCGGGGTCCACCACTCGCCGGTCACAATCAAAGGGTCCGACTACGTTCACTTGGGCGCCGAGTGTGAGATCGCGGTGCTGCTCTCGCGGGACCTGCCCTCCTCCGCTGCTCCCTTCGACCGTGAGGGAGTCGCCACGG
>CAYMZL010000262.1:3108-4266 GCA_964394825.1 uncultured Dehalococcoidia bacterium
CCTGCTCTTCCTGGGCGTGGCCGCCGACAACGCCTGGAACGCCGGCGTGGTGCTGGGCCAGCCGGTCACCGACTGGCAAGGCATCGACCTGGTGGCCGCCTCGGGGGCCATGACCATCAACGGTCAACCGGCGGGCGAGGGCAAGGGCGGCGACGTTCTGGGCCATCCCCTGGAGGCCCTGGCCTGGCTGGCCAACACCCTGGCCGGGCGCGGCAAAAGCCTCCAAAAAAACATGATTGTCATGACCGGCAGCATTGTCACCACCAAGTTCCTGAATCAGGGAGACGAGGTCCATTTCGGGATTGACACCCTGGGCGAGGTGCGGCTGACGGTCGGTTGAGTCTGGGTCACGCCAATGATCCATCGGCAGTTCTTTGCGACTTTGGGACGAAGATGGCCTGTATCTACACTGATAGGACACTGATGCGATGCCTTCGCCCTGGCTGACTTCTACGCCCATGGTGAGCCTCAATTCTAACTTCATCTGAAAAGGCGAGGGCTGAGGCAATTTGCCTGATTAGGCCAAGGGCTTCCTCGTAACTAAGTTCCAAGTTCGTTTGATGTTTTTCTGGGGTCACAAGCCCTCTGGCAGTTCCTGAGTGGTTCCTTTTCTTGCCTGGCATAAGTTGTATCTCCGATTACGGTGTTGGTTCCGATATCTTGTGCAGGAATATAGATTCTCGTTAATTTGCCTAGCCGCCTGGTAGTATTTTTACAGCCTTAAGAGCGATTAGCTCCTTAAGCAGTTCCATTGTCTTCTCCGCCAACTTGCCCTTGTCGTATTCGATGTACCCGAGATCACTGAAGTCAGAAGGGAAAGAGACATCCTTTTCTTTGAAGATTACGATGCTCTGGCCGTAAACATAAGATGCGGCACCAAGTTCGTAAATAACATTTTCTCTCGGCCGAAATACGCTGTTTCCTTGATCGTCTTTTAACTCTTCGTCAGCCGAAAATATGAAAATCCCACCGGAACATGAATCCATCAAATCCTTAATTTTTTGGGAGATTGGTCGACCCGCGTTAGGTTCTTCGACTGCGACAACGTATGGAATGCTAAGTTGGTCCAGTATCGACTGGACTTGGGTCAAAGCGTCTTTGTCTCGTCCATGCGCAACAAACAATTGGAGAGTGCGAGTAGTTTGGGTCGGCTCGCTA
>CAYMZL010000263.1:0-4263 GCA_964394825.1 uncultured Dehalococcoidia bacterium
ACAGACGACGTGGACCCCGACATTTATCTTGGGTTCGGGTAGACGCTCCGACGGTTGAAAGTTGTTTCGGTAATTCTCCACGATGGCCGGCCCCTCTTCAACGGCGATGCCGAAGAAATGGGCGTAGGCGAAGGGCAGCCCCAACTGCGCCGCCATCTGGGCGCTTTCGTACCGGGAGCCCAACAGCCAGACGTCGGGGACCTCGGGCTCACCGGGGCCGGCGCTGATTCCGGCAAAGAAATGGCCGTCTTCCAGGTCGTTGTTCAGAAAACCCAGCAGGTCGACCACCTGCCGGGGGAAGTGGCGAATCTCTTTTGGATGCCCTGGGAAAGATAGGGCGGCCGCCGTGATCTGATCGCTGCCCGGGGCCCGGCCGATGCCGAGGTCGATGCGGCCGGGGTACAGCGAGCCCAGCATCCGGAAGTTCTCGGCTACTTTGAGGGCGCTGTAGTGGGAGAGCATGACCCCGCCGCTGCCCACTCTGATGGTCTTGGTGTGGGCGGCCACCTGGCCGACGAGGATCTCCGGGCTGGTGCCGGCAAAGTTGGGCAGGCTGTGGTGCTCGGCGAGCCAATATCGCCGGTAGCCCAATTTCTCCACCTCCACCGCCAGCGCGATGGTGTCGCGCAGCGCCTGGCCCGCCGACTCGCCGGCGCGCACCGGGGATTGGTCCACGACGCTCAGTTCAAGCTTCAGACCCAAATAAATACCTCAGATCGGCATACCGCGCTCTCCCGGTGCGGTTTTTCCGCGCTAGCTGGAGCGCCGGGAGCCTGGTGGCTACAAGTATACAAGCAACTCCAAGCAATGCCTGAAAATGGTTGGGAAAATCGCCCGCAGACCCTATTGCGCGACTTTGTCGCCAGTCTTATAATCTTCGCTGGATGAAGACAAGGAACTGGAACTTACGCCGCTCTCCGGGCAGGAAAGCCTGGGGGGCGGCTTTTTTTTGCGCCGCGGTAGGCGCGGTATTCATGGTTGCCTGCGGAGCCGGGACCACGGATATCGACGGCTCCAGCACCGTCTTTCCCATAACCGAAGCCATGGTGGAAGAATGGGGCATCGCCACCGGCGGGTCGGCCCGGTTGGTCATTGGAATCTCGGGCACCGGGGGCGGGTTCAAGAAGTTCTGCGACGGCGAAACGGACATCAACGATGCCTCACGGCCCATCAAGCCCAGCGAGGAGGAGGAGTGCGCCGAGGCCGGCGTGGAGTTCATTGAGCTTCCCGTGGCCATCGACGGACTGACGGTGGCCGTCCACCCGGACAACGCTTTTGCCCAGTGCTTGACCATCGACGAACTCCATACGATGTGGAGACCCGAAGCGGAAGGGGAGATCAACCGCTGGAGCCAGGTCCGTCCGGGATGGCCCGACGAAAGGCTGAGACTCTATGGCCCCGGCGTGGACTCGGGGACCTTCGATTACTTCACTGAGATGGTGAATGGTGAAACCCAGGCCTCCCGGGGGGACTTCACCTCCAGTGAACGGGACAACGTTTTGGTGCGGGGAATAGCCGGGGACCGGGGCAGCCTGGGCTACTTCGGGTACTCATTTTTTGTGGAGAACAAGGATATCCTGAAGGCGGTGGCCATCGACGGTGGCAATGGCTGCGTGTTTCCCACCGGGGAGGCCATCAACAACGGCACCTACGCGCCGCTCTCCCGGCCCCTGTTCATCTACGTCAGTAAAGAGGCGTGGCGGCAACAGGATGTTAAGGACTTTGTCCGTTTTTACGTGAGCTTCGAACGGGCCGGTCTTTTGATGGAACTCGGCTTCGTGCCGTTCCCCGAGGCGGTGCACGACCTGGTGCTGGACCGGCTTGAGCGGGGCCTGACCGGGAGCATTTTTGGGGGTAAGAGCCCGCAACATGGGACCGTCGAAGAAATACTGGCCGCCAACCGATGACGAATCCCATCCGGAGCACCTTGTATCCTAATGTGCTAAAAAATTATGCTGATGGCGTTGCCGGGTCTCAGTTTCTTGATCCATGCCGGCCCGCCATGAGGAGCGCGATTAGCATTGGCTAGGAACGTCTTGGGTTCTCTGCTATTCATGCTGCCCGCCATGGGGGGTGCAATCAGCATTGGCTAGGAGTGTGGTAGGCCCTCCCTTGGGCCAGGGGACGCGAAGCGGCTGGAAGAGGATGCTCCCGGAGCGGGCCATCGCCGTATTCCTGTTTCTCTGCACTGTTCTGTCTATCCTGGTCACCGTCGGCATCGTGGCCGTCCTCCTCTTTGAGGCGATTACGTTCTTCGGCGATGTTTCGTTCATCGATTTCATCACCGGCACCCGCTGGACTCCCCTTTTCTCCTCAAAGCAGTTCGGCGTTCTCGCATTGGTGGCCGGCACGACCCTGACGGCGGTGCTGGCCATGATGGTGGCGTTGCCCCTTGGCCTGCTCAGCGCCATCTATCTGAGCGAATACGCCCCGGACCTGGTGCGCCGCACGGTCAAGCCCATACTGGAGGTCCTGGCCGGGATTCCCACCGTGGTTTACGGATATTTCGCCCTGTTGTTCGTGACCCCCATCCTGCGGGGGATATCGGAGGACATATCGGTGTTCAACGCCCTGAGCGCCGCCCTCGTCATGGGATTGATGATCCTGCCCATGGTGTCCAGTCTCAGCGAAGACGCCATGCGGGCGGTTCCCCGGAGTCTGCGGGAGGGGGCCTACGCCCTGGGATCCACTAGGCTCGAGGTCTCCACGCTGGTGGTGGTCCCGGCCGCCCTTTCGGGCATCGTATCGGCCTTCATCCTGGCGGTCTCCCGGGCCATCGGCGAGACGATGATCGTAACCATCGCCGCCGGGCAGAACCCGCATTTCACCCTAAATCCATTCGTTCCCATCGAGACCATGACCGCCTATATCGTCCAGGTCAGCCAGGGGGATGCCCCCGCCGGGTCGATCGAGTTCAAGACCATCTTCGCCGTGGCCCTGTTGCTGTTCGTCATCACGCTGGGGATGAACCTGCTCAGCCAATTCGTGGTCAGCCGGTTCCGCGAGGAGTACGAGTAGTGGCGGTGATCTCCCAGACCGATTTCCAGAGGAGACGGGCCCGCCGCAAGTGGATGGGGCGGGCCTTCCACGGCCTATGCCTGCTGGCGGTGGGCATCGGCCTGGGCATGCTGGCGCTGCTGTTGGTGTACCTGCTGGTCCAGGGTGTGACCCGCATCGACTGGAGCTTCCTGAACAGCTTCGCGTCCCGTCACCCCGACCAGGCCGGGATAAAGGCCGCCATGTTGGGCAGCATATACGTGGTCATCGTGGCCGGAGTGGTGGCGTTCATCCTGGGCGTGGCCACGGCGTTGTACCTGGAGGAATACGCCGCCCGTAGCAAGTTCGCCCGGATCGCCAAGATCAACATCGCCAATCTGGCCGGCGTGCCGTCAATCGTCTACGGCATACTTGGGTTGCAGATCTTCGTGCACAGCCTCTCTTTGGGCAAGAGCGTGTTGGCGGGAGGACTCACACTGGCCCTGTTGGTGCTGCCCATCGTGATCGTGGCCGCGGGTGAAGCCGTGCGCGCCGTGCCGCCATCCCTTCGGGAGGGCGCCTATGCGTTGGGCGCCTCCCGGTGGCAGGTGATCTGGCGCCTGGTGATTCCCCAGGCCTTCCCCGGAATCATGACCGGGGTGATCCTGGCGGTAAGCCGGGCCATCGGCGAAACGGCGCCGCTCATCGCCATGGGCGCATTGACCTTTGTGCCCTTCACGCCGGACAGTCCATTCAGCCGGTTCACGGTGCTGCCCATCCAGATATTCAACTGGACCTCCCGGCCCCAGGAAGGGTTCCAGGAGGCCGCGGCGGCCGGTATAATCGTATTGCTGGTCATTCTGCTGCTCATGAACGCGGGAGCGGTGATACTGCGCAACCGGTTCCAAAACAAGTGGGACGGCCTGTAGATTGCAAGACTTTGGTCCCGTGATCAACCAAGCGCAAGGATAAAAGATTGCAAGACTTGGATCCCATCCTTCAGACCCGCGGCCTGAACGTCTACTACGACACCAAAAGAGTAGTTACCGACGTGAACCTTGATGTGGCCCGAAACCGCATCACGGCCATCATCGGCCCATCGGGTTGCGGCAAGAGCACCCTGCTGCGGTGCTTCAACCGGATGAACGACTTGATCCCCTCGGCCCGGGTGGAAGGACAAGTGCTGTTCGACGGGCTAGACCTCTACGGCGCCGAGGTCGACCCCACGGAGATACGTTATCTCATCGGCATGGTGTTTCAGCGGCCCAACCCCTTTCCCAAATCCAT
>CAYMZL010000264.1:0-4259 GCA_964394825.1 uncultured Dehalococcoidia bacterium
TAACCGTCGAGTTCAAAGACGAGCACGAACGCGACCCGGTCACCGCCGCCGATAAAGAAGCCCAAGAATACCTGACCGCCGAGATCGTTAAGCGTTTCCCCGAACACGGCGTCCTGGGAGAAGAGGGCACCGAGGAAGAGAAGGAGTCCGAGGCGCCGGCCAAGGATATCCTCTGGGTGCTGGACCCGCTGGACGGCACCACCAACTTCATCAACGGACTGCCCATGTTCGCGTCGTCCATCGGAGTGCTGTACCGGGGATGGCCACTGGCCGCCGCCTTGTACGTGCCCTGGCCCAACTCGGAGGGCGGATTCGTGCTCCATTGCCGGAAGGGCGGCGGCTGCTTCGCTGATGATGAGCCTGTCGCGGTCTACGAATCGGAGGAACCCGTTCCCAACCGCTTGATCGGAGTGCCCGGCTACTTCGGCGTGGGGCAGGGCTTCACCGGAGGACTGGCGGGGAAGGCCGGGGAGGTGCGCACCACCGGCAGCATCGCCTACGAACTGGCCATGACGGCCCGGGGCGTGCTGCAATACGCCATGTTCGGCGCTCCCAGGCTCTGGGACATGGCCGGAGGGGCCTTGGCGGTGGTGGAGGCGGGTGGCACGGTGATGACCCGCTTTCGCGGCGAGAGGCGCTGGCATCCCATGGAGTGCCTGGTGCCCAGTTGGGAAGAGAAGACGCCGACCATGAAAGAGCTTCGGGGTTGGACGGCCCCGTTGGTGGCCGGTAACCAGAAGGTGGCGCCGATGATAGCCGGTAACGTGAAACGCCGCTTCAGCCTATCGGCCCAGCTCCGCAAGTTGACCCGGCCCCTAAGACGGCGCCGAAAGAAGGAACCGGAGCCAGAGTCGACGCCCAACACGTAGGGGCACGGGAATCCCGTGCCCCTACGTCGCATAAACCATGTTTATCCCGGGGGGATAAACCTACGCCGTATCCGGCTCCCACCCCCAGGGCCGAGGCCCCCAACCGGCTTCGTAGACCTCGCCCTTCTTGATGGCCATCACGGGAATAACGGCCTTGTCGCTCTTCCGGCCGTCGCCCAGGATGTCGTAGACCATCCAGTCGCCCTCTTTGATCTCCAGCACCGATAGGTCGGCCTGCTTGCCGGCGGCCAGCGTGCCCAGGCGGTCCGCCACGCCCACGGCCTTGGCCGGGTTCTCGGTGGACATGGTCACCACCTGGTCGAAGGTGAAGCCCATGGCCAGGAACCGGGTCATCATCTCGGTCATGCTGTGCACCGTGATCTGGCGGCCCGGCACGGTCAGGTCAGTGCTGATGCAGTGGGGCAGCACGCCTTGGTCCAAGACCTTCTGGCCCACGTCGAAGCTGAAGTTCATGCGCCCGTGGGCGGTGTCCAGCCAGACGCCCCGGTCATGGGCCTCCTTGGCTTCGGGCACCAGTTTGCCGTTGCCGTCCAGGACGCCGCCGGGATTGGCGGTGAAGTAGTGGGTTACGATGTCGCCCTTGTCCAGGATGGGCAACAGCTCGCGGATCACGTTGGCGTCGTAGCGCTTCTCGGTGTCGCCGATGTGCACCATCAGGGGCACGCCGGCCTCCACCGCCGCCCGCTTGGCCATCTTGGGCATCTCCATGCCCATGATCTCCAGGGCGGGGGAGACCATCCGGGCCTTCACCCCGGCGATCACGCCCCGGTTGTCCTTGATGACCTGAATGGTCTTGTCCAGGTCGATGCTGGTGGGACTGAAGATGTCCGGCGTGGTGGCCAGTCCCGTCCGGCAGATATGCAGGAAGCAGATGATCTCGGTGGCGGTGTTGGGGATGATGTGGGCCGGGAACCCGCCGAAGGTGTCGCAGCCGGAGCTCCCCGCGTCCACCATGGTGGTCACGCCGGCCCGGACGCCGCCGATGTCGGGGTCCACGCCGTTGCCGTTGACTCCGGCGTAGACGTGGGTGTGGAGGTCGATCAACCCGGGAGTGACGACCTTGCCCTTAACTTCGACGACCCGTTTGGCTTCGCCGGCCGGGATGTCCGGGGCGATGCGGGCTATCTTGCCGTCCTCGATGGCCACGTCGTTGACGCCGTGGAGGTTTTGCGACGGATCGACGACGGTGCCGCCCTTTACTATCAGGTCATACATGGGGGAATTGGCCTCCAATCTCTTTTTCTTCTCTGCGGGGATCCCAGCCTGCCTCACATCCGGCACAAGTCCACCGACTCAAATGCGGCCGTGGATTACATAACGTGGCGACCGTGCTGAGCCAGACGGCAAATTATACCGCGGATATAACGAGAGGGAGAAACACCGGGGCAAAGAACAGCCGGCGGGAACCAGCACATGG
The DNA here is from genome assembly GCA_964394825.1 of uncultured Dehalococcoidia bacterium. Taxonomy (GTDB): domain Bacteria; phylum Chloroflexota; class Dehalococcoidia; order Lucifugimonadales; family UBA3495; genus UBA9611. The sequence continues at coordinate 2,308 of CAYMZL010000264.1, forward strand.
AAACGCCCCTGCGGGGCCTACTTGAAGAGGTCGCCTACGGACTGGCCCTTGTGGATGCGGTAGATGGCTTCGCCCAACAGCGGCGCCACGGAGAGGACGGTGAATTTACCGTTCAGTTTTTCCGGCGCCATGGGGATCGTGTCGGACACCACCACCTCGCTGAAATTGCTCTTGGCCATGAGTTCGGGCGCGTTCCGGGAGAGCACCGGATGGGTCACGCAACAGAAAACCTCTTTCACGCCCCGTTCGGACAGCGCCTTGGCGGCGTTGACGACGGTGCCGCCGGTGTCTATCTCATCGTCGAAGGTCAGAGCGACCTTGCCTTCAACGTCGCCGATGACGTTCATGGTCTCGCTTTCGTCCTCATTGCCGACCCGGCGTTTCTCGATGATCGCCAGGGGGGCCCCGAGGCGCAATGCCATGTCCCGGGCCTTCTTGCTGATGCCGATGTCGACGGCCACCACGACCAGGTCCTGGATCTCCTTTGCGGCGAAATAATCGCCCATGATGGGCAGGACGGTCAGTTCATCCACTGGGATGTTGAAGAACCCTTGGATCTGGCCGGCGTGCAGGTCCACCGTCAGCAGCCGGTCGGCGCCGGCCGCCGTGAGCAGGTCGGCCACCAAACGGGCCGTGATGGGGACCCGGGGTTGGTCTTTCTTATCGGTGCGCCCGTAGCCGTAGTAGGGGACCACGGCGGTGATCCGGCCCGCCGACGCCCGTTTGCAGGCGTCAATCATGATCAACAGTTCCATCAAGTTGTCGTTGACCGGGTAGCAGGTGGGCTGGATGATGAAAACATCGCGCTGACGGATGTTTTCGTGGATCCGGACGAAGGTGTTGTCGTTGGCGAACTTGAAAACCTCGGCTTGCCCCAGTGGGATCTCAAGGTAGTCGCAGACCGACTGGGCGAGCACGGGGTGCCCGTTTCCGGTGAAGACCTTTAGCTCGTCGAGGATCGGGTTCATCAGCGGCCCTCGTAAAACGGTTTTCGCGATTCCCGGATTGCCCGGGTCCCCTCCGCGTGGTCGTGGGAGGTTAGCGTGATTGTCTCCGCCGCCGCCGCCATCTTCAAGGCCGTTTCCAGGTCAAACTCCAGACCTTTGTAGAGCATGAGCTTGGAGAGGCGGATGGCGATGGGCGGTCCGGCGGCAATCTTCCGCGCCATCTCCATTGTGGTGAATTCCAATTCATCCTCGTCAACCAGACGGTTCAGGAAGCCCAGCCGGTAGGCTTCGTCGGCCTCCATGAAATCACCGGTGAAAAGAAGTTCCGCCGCTTTGCCCATGCTGCCCAGGGTCCGGGGGTAGAGCCAGGTGCCGCCGAAGCCGGGAAACAGGCCGATGCGGACGTAGGCCACCATGAACCGGGCCTTGGGAGAAGCGATGCGGATGTCGCAGGCGCAGGCCAGGTCAAACCCGGCCCCCACGGCGGTGCCGTTGATCATGGCGATCACAGGCTTCTCCATGCGCTGCACGCCCAGAATCATTCTTTGGGCCAGATGGAAACCCCGGCGGCTGTCGTCGGTGTTTTCCGATACCAAGAAACCGGGATTGCTACCGCCTTTCAAGCCGTCCAAGTCGGCGCCGGCGCAGAAGGCTTGTCCTGCCCCGGTCAGCACCAGTACCCGGATATCGTCGTCCGCCGCCACTTCGGCGATGGCCTGCGCCATCTCGTCGGTTGCGGCGTCGTGCAGGGCGTTGCGGCGCCGGGGCCGGTTGATGGTCAACCTGGCGATGTGCCCGGCCGGGTCTTTGTCGAGGATTATGTGTTCGTAATCGGGCATGGTGGTTCCAAGCGTGGGTTGAGGCAAGGGCGATTATAGCATAGGCCCTGAGCCTGGAAAAACCGGAATCAGCGGATTGCACCCAGGCTTGGACAAGTATGAAAAGATAGGCGCATACGCTATCATTAATCTCACTCGAATCTTGCTTGTATGCAAACCGATTGAT
>CAYMZL010000265.1:0-3814 GCA_964394825.1 uncultured Dehalococcoidia bacterium
GCCGCCGCCGGCCTGATATGCGATAATGCCGTCGGCCTACGAAGGACCCCGGCCAGACAGGGTCCACCAGCGGTGGCGAATGCGAAAACAGCATCTCTCTGGAAAAACACCCAGGCCCACGGGCCGCGCCGCATCCAACACGCGAGCGACCCTATGTTCGTCCAAGATATCGGCAGCACCGGTCCGGCCTGGCTGCGGCCTCTTGGGTTCTTCAACACCCATTTGACCGAAGGCGCCGGCAGGCCGGAAAGACCTCGAAAAACCGAAAAAGGAGCGGTCCCAAATGAAATACGACTACATCATCGTCGGCGCCGGTTCCGCTGGCTGTGTCATCGCCAGCAGGCTTTCGGACGACCCCGGCAAGTCCATATTGCTGTTGGAGGCAGGACCGGACTACCCGGAATTCGAGCACTACCCCGACGACCTGAAATTTGGTTACAACCAGACCGCCTCGGCCGTGGACGCGCCCCATAACTGGTCCTTCCAGGGCAACACCACGCCGGAGCAGGCCGAACCCATGCCCGTGCCCAGGGGCCGGGTGGTGGGCGGCTCCAGCGCCATCAACGGCCAGGTGCTGCTGCGGGGAATCCCCGAGGACTACGACGGCTGGGCCGCCATGGGCAACGATCAATGGGGCTTCACCGACGTTCTGCCCTACCTGAGAAAACTGGAGACCGACACCGACATCCACGACGATTTCCATGGGTCGGAGGGGCCGATCCCGGTGCGCCGTTTCAAAGAAGACACTTGGCTGCCGGCCCAGAAGGCCTTCTATGCGGCCTGCCGCTCCCAAGGCCATCCCCACGATCCGGACATGAACCACCCTGAGTCGGGCGGCGTTGGTCCGATACCCATGAATAATCCCAACGGCATCCGCATGAGCACGTCTCTGACCTATCTGGCCACTTGCCGGCACCGGTTGAACCTAACAGTCAAGCCCAACGTTACCACCCACCGGGTCGTCTTTGAGGGAAACCGGGCCACCGGAGTCGAGGTGGAGAGCGATGGCGAACGCTTCATGGTTGAGGGCTCGGAGATAATCTTATCCTGCGGGGCCATCGGCTCACCCCAATTGTTGATGCTTTCCGGGGTTGGTCCTGCTGCGGTGTTGAGTGGCCTGGGAATACCCGTGGTCCTCGAAGCGCCCGGAGTGGGACAGAACTTGAGAGACCATCCGAACATCCGCGTGCCGGTAGAGGTACTGGACGATTTCCCCCTTGACCCGGAGGACCCGCGCACCCAGGTGGCCGTCCGGTACACCGCCACGGGCTCTGACCTGAGGAACGACATCCAGATAATGGCGTCTTCATTCTCGTCTCCGATCTCCGGAGACCCCTTGGAGGCCGAAGGTATCCGGTTCACCTGTATCTTGGAGTTGGCCTACGGGTCCGGCCATCTGAAGATCACCTCCACCGACCCCAACGTACAGCCCGAACTGAACTACAACTACTTCCAAGACGACCCTCGGGACCTCGCCCGGCTCCGGGAGGCGGTCAGGAAGTGCGCTCAGGTCCTGGAGCATGACGGCTACAAGCCCATAGTGAAAAGGCTCTTGGAGCCCGCGCCCGGCGAGTTGGAATCGGACGAGGCCTTGGACAACTGGCTGAAGCGGAACGTCACCACGTCGCAACACATATCCGGCACCTGCAAGATGGGGCCCGACGGCGACCCCATGGCGGTGGTGGACCAGCAGTGCCGGGTCAAAGGACTGGAAGGCCTGCGTGTAGCCGACGCGTCCGTCATGCCCAACTGCATCCGGGCCAACACCAACTGCACCACCATCATGATCGCCGAGCGGGTGGCCGACTGGATCAACCAGGCTTAAGGGGAGCATCGATGCGTTTCGGCAGCTTCGTTTTCTCCATCAGCGCCGACCCGAACGCCGACCACGAAGTGATCGTCCAGACACTCCGCGAGATAGAGATTGCCGAGGAGGTGGGATTCGACGCCGTTTGGCTCACCGAGCACCACTTCGACGGGGCGGTGGCCTACGCCGACCCGCTGGTCTTCGGGGCCGCCGTGGCCGCCCGGACCAACCGGGTCAAGATCGGCTTCGCGGTGGTCGAGATGGCGCTGCACCACCCGGTGCGCCTGGCGGTGCAGACATCCCTGCTGGACAACCTGAGCGACGGCCGGCTCATCGTGGGCACCGGCCGGGGCTCGGCCTACAACGAATACGAGTACATCGGTTTCGGCATCACCCTGGAACAGGGCCGGGAGATGCTGGACGAGGCCGAGGAACTGTTGGTGAAGGCCTGGACCGGCGAAGACGTGGTGCACAAAGGCCGCTTTTGGGACCTGTCCTTCCCCGGCCTGCGGCCCCGGCCCTACCAGAAACCCCATCCGCCCATCGTCCGGGCCTGCATCTCCGAGGAATCAATGGTCGAAATGGGCCAGGCCGGAAGGCCGGTGTTGATCGGCATCCAGACCCTGGACACCCTCCGCCACCGGTTTGGCCGTTACCGGGATGCGCTGGGAGAATCGGGGCTGACCGAGACCCAGGTGGAGGATGTCCTGGACCAAACGTGGGCCCAACGGTCCCTTTTCGTCTGCGACAGCGACCAGCAGGGCCTGGAGGTGGCCGAAGAGGCCCTGGGCCGGTACCGGGCCCACCTGCTGGACGCCCGGGTCCGGTTCAATCCCGGCGGCGCGCCGCCTCGTCCTCCGGGGACCCCTCCCCCAGCGGGCGAAGTGGTGGAACACGCCTTCTTGGCCGGGACGCCGGCCACCGTGGCGGGAAAGATGGAGGAGTTGCGGGACACCGGCGTCCGCAACGTTCTGCTGAACCCAAACGTGGGCCAGATACCGGCGCAGCAGGTGGAGCGGTCACTGCGGCTGTTCGGCGAAAAAGTGCTGCCCAGGTTCCGGGACGACTGACCGTGACTGCCCAGAACCAGTTCGATCTAACAGGCAAAGTAGCCATCGTCACCGGCGGCAACGGCGGGCTTGGCCTGGGCATCGCCATGGGACTGGCCGGAGCCGGGGCCAACATAGTGATTGCCGCCCGCAGCGTCGAGAAGACCGCTCAGGCCCTGGAAGACGTCCGGGCGCTGGGGGTCGAGGCCCGCGGCATCACCGTCGATGTCACCCAGGAGCCGGCGGTCCAGCGCATGGTCGCCGACACCATCGACCACCTGGGCCGTCTGGACATCCTGGTGAACAACTCGGGCATCGCCATCAGGGCCCAGCCCCAGGAGTTGACCGCCGCCCAGTGGGACTCGGTGGTGGACGTGAACCTGCGGGCGGCCTTCCTGGTCTCCAAAGAGGCCTATCCCCACATGCTTGAGGCCGGTGGGGGCAAGATCATCAACGTGGGTTCCATGTATTCGATCTTCGGCAGCGATTGGGGCGCGCCCTACGCCGCCAGCAAGGGCGGTCTGGTCCAACTGACCAAGAGTCTGGCGGTGGCCTGGGCCAAAGACAACATCCAGGTGAACGCCGTCCTCCCCGGCTGGTTCGTCACCGACCTGACCCAGGGCATCCCCGAAGCAGACCCGGAGCGCTACGACAACATCAACCGCCGCATTCCCACCGGCCGCTGGGGCGAACCGTCAGAACTTGGCGGCGCCTCCGTTTTTCTCGCCAGCCAAGCCTCAAACTACGTGACCGGCGCGGTGCTGGCGGTGGACGGGGGGTATTCCGCAGCGTAGCAATCGGCCACGGCACTCAGAATTCCTGATTCCGCTCATGGTGAGCATGAGGGCAAGTTGCGCCCCCCAAGGGACATCATCGCGCACACGCAGGGGCAGGTTTGAAACCTGCCCCTACACGCATCAACGAATTCCCGGTATCGCCTACCAACTCTTGTCCCGAA
>CAYMZL010000265.1:3824-4255 GCA_964394825.1 uncultured Dehalococcoidia bacterium
CTACTTCCCCTCGAAGAACCGGCGCGGGTTCTCCACCATTATCTGATTGATGACTTCGTCGGAGACGCCCAGTTCCTTCAGTCGGGGAAGAACCTTCCGGGTGATGAAGTTGTAGCCATCGGGGTTGTAGCGGAAGCGCTCTTCCTGGACCGCCGCTCCGTAGCGGGCCTTGGGCACCGAGTGGTCGTGGGAGAGCATGATCCGGTCGGCGCGGCCCGCGTCGATCAGTTTCTTGGCCAGTTCGGTCCGCTGCTCCCACAGGGGTGTGCCGGCGCGCCGTCCACCGGGGAAGCGGTCCAGCCCCAACCAGACACCCTTATCGAGGAGCCCCAACAGGTAGTCCATGTTGGAATCATCGTTGCTGTGGCCGATATAGACCCGGTCCATGTCGACGCCCTCTTCCATCAGGACCTGCACCTGCCGGTCTCCCA
>CAYMZL010000266.1:0-4210 GCA_964394825.1 uncultured Dehalococcoidia bacterium
GCCCAATCGAAATAAGCCAGTAGATCAGGGATCTGTTCCATATCGTTCTTGAGACCGATGGACAGTCCACGCTCGTGGGCGGTCTCCGCCAGCCAGATGTTGTACCTAAGTTGGTCGTCATAGGTCAGCGGAAACCCGGTGTCGTTCAGGAACCCGTCCACGTTATCGGGCTCGATGCCATCGAAACCCTTGGCCTGGCACGTGTCCATCCGGGCCTCCATGATGGGCCCCAACAGGTCGATGCGCCGGATGTCCAGCCACCTCTCACCGTCCCAGTCGTCCAGATTCGCCCCGATGATGCCCTCAGGGAATCGGGCTGCGTCCGGCCGCCAATCTTCCCACCCTCCGGCGTTGACGTAGCAGACCACCTTCCGGCCCTCGGCATGCAGCGCCGCAACCGTGGCCGCATCTGTATCGAAGAGGTCGATGTCGTACATCTCTGCTTCAACCGAGCGGTCGATGGGCAGGCCGTTAAGCTGCCACTGCCAACTTGTGCTGGGCGAGGGCCGCCAGACACCTTCGACCGGCAAGACCGTTGTGGCGTCCGTAGCGGAGCTTGCCGGGACGCCGGTCGCAAGAGCGGGCACGGGTGTGACCGGCTCAGACTGAGCGCACCCCAGCAAGAGAACGGCGGCAAGGACCAGGTACCATGACAGCGGCGGGAGGGTCGGCATGGTTTGAATTATATTCGTCGGATTTTGCCTGTGCCTGCGATTTTGTGTAATATCGCCGAATCAGCCCAGTAGTCCCTACGGGAGGAGTCTTCATGGCATTGCAGATGTACGTTTCGCTGCAGGGCGACAACCGGATCGTCAGGTTCTTGATGGACCCCGAGACCGGCAGTCTTGAACCCCATGGTGTGGTCGAGGTCGCCGGCGGCCCTGCGCCACTTACCTTCAACCCCGATCGCACCGTGATGTATGTTGGGCAGCGGGACGCGCTTCGGCTTTCGAGCTACGCCATCGATCAAAGGACCGGTGATCTGTCGCTCACCGGAGGTGTCGAGTTGGGGGGCGAGCCGTGCTACCTATCGACAGATCACACTGGCCGGTCCGTGCTCTCCGCCTACTACCAGGCCGGCCATTGTGCAGTGCATCCCATCGATGCAACCGGCGCGGTGGGCGGAGCGGCGACCGAGTGGCTGGAGACCGGCTCCGGGGCCCATTGTTTCATGACCGACCCGTCGAACCGGTATGCCTTCTTGCCGCACATCGCCAATGGGTCTGGCGGGATCGCCCGTTTGCCGGTGGACAGACAGGAGGCGGTGAACGCCATCTACCAGTACCGGTTCGATGCGGCCACTGGCCGTCTAACCCCCAACGATCCCCTGATCGTCAGTCAGGACGCTGAAGTCGGCCCCCGGCACTACCGCTTCCATCCCAGTAAGGGCCTGATGTATGTCTCCAACGAGCAGGGTGGCAGCGTGACTGTGTACGCGCTGGACAGCTCCAATGGGACGCTGACGGCCAGGCAAACGATCACGACGTTGCCCGCAGATTATTCGGGGCACATCTCGTGCTCGCAGATACAGATGCACCCCTTGGGCACGCACCTATACGTTGGGAATCGGGGCCATGACAGCATCGCCTCATTCGCCATCGATGCGACGACCGGTGCGCTAACGGCCACCGGCTGGACCGAGGTCGACCCGGTCCCCCGTGCGTTCAGCCTGGACCCAACGGGACATTTTTTGTACGTAACCGGTCTCGACTCGGGCAACCTGATTGGATTCCGCGTCGATCAGCAGTCCGGCGCGCTGACCCGCCTGGAGACCCACGCAGTGGGCAGCCTGCCGATGTGGGTCTTGATCGCCGACCTGCGCGGATAGACCTGGGCCTACCGGGGTTGCACCGTCTCCCCAAAGCGCTCCCAATGGACTATCTCCTCAATCGCCTTCCTGGGCGTCCCCTGTCCTTTAGCGCCGTCGGCGCGGTAGCCGAAAGGCAACACCGTGATCAGTTCCATGCCTTCCGGGATCCCCAAGAGTTCCTTAATAGCTAGTTGTTGGTCCGCCTCACGCACGCCCACGAAGCACATCCCCAGGCCCTCCGACCAAGCCATCAACTCCATCTGCTGCAACGCCCTTCCCGCGTCCAGTTGGGGCCTGGGCGCGTCGTCCATCAACACGGCGATGGCCAGCGGCGCTTGTCCGATGAACTGGCCATGGGTGGCGATCTTGCCCAATGCCGCCAGGGTATCGCGGTCTTGAACAGCGATGAAGTGCCACTTCTGGGTGTTGCTGGAGCTGGGCGCCCACCGCCCAGCTTGCAGAATCTTGCGGACCAACTCCTGAGGTATCGGGTCGGGCTTGTACTCCCGCACCGTTCGGCGGGATTGGATGCATTGGTATACGTCCATAGTTTGTACTCCGAAGGATGGGTTCAAAGATCGTTGTTAGGATGAGAGACCGCTGGAAATTAGAGAAGCGGTCTTGGCGGCCAGCGGCTGGATCAAGTAATGGCGATGGCTGCTCTCATTTCCAACGCCCAGCATCCATTAGTTTACAGGCTGCTGAGGTACATGATTATCTCTGTAACGTTGTGTCGAACATTACTAACCAATAAGTTCGCGGATAGTACCTACCACGTTCTACGTAGGTCAGAAGTGGGGCCTGTTTTCTTGGCTCACCGATCAGCGCGCAAAACAGCCTTAATTATCAACAACCCTAATCGCGATGACAAGTTTGACGGTTCCAACTCGATAAATCGTTAGCGTATATACGTAATTGACATATTTCATATCAGTTATTATAATCCGGCTCGTATTATACGGCGTATCATACGATGAGGTCGATTATGGCTATCAGTGTTCCAATAACTTCGGAAGATTTAAGTGAAATAGGGCAGGTCCTATTGGACAAACAACGGCAACTCGTTGAGGATTTAGATCAGCATGATGGGCGTATGGCAATACTTCAACAAGAATATTCTGAACGCCTCCGTAAACTTAAGCAAGATAGAAAACCTCTTGAAGAGGCACTCGAACACGTTAATGCCCTGTTAGTGTTCGAGGGGTGGGCATCGAACAACCGCGAACACGCAAATACCGAAAATGCTTGGGAATCAGGAAGCATTTCGTACATCGACTCAGCACATAAGTACCTTGAGGAGACTGGGCAACCCACTCACTATACGGTAATTGCAGAAATGTTAGATGAGCGGGGAGTCTACATTCCGGGAAAAGAACCCGCTAAGACGCTATTAGCGAAATTAAATAGAGATGACCGGTTCATCCGCATAAAGAAGCGTGGCACGTACGCATTGGCATTTTGGCGGGTCAAGGCTGCGAAGCCGAGGTCTCGGCGGTAGTGTGCTAGGGCATTCACCGTAACAAATCCCTGTGAGATTCACTCTGAGGAGAGGAACCGATGTCGTCTTCCAAGTTAGAGTGGCGAGAGATTATCAGCAGAGGCGCTGCTATTTCCCTCATGCACAATTTTACGAGCGTGGCTGACGCGCTCAAAGAGCTTGTGGACAACGCAATCGATTACAGATGGGGGCAATCATTAACTATCAATATCGCTGAGGATAAGCGGCATCGACGGGTCATTGTAGAAAGCGATGGCGGACGCGGAATGGGAGCCGAAGAAATCCAAGGGTGGCTAAATTGGGGAACGGGGGAAGAACATGACCAGTCCCATATAGGAAAGTATCACCAGGGCGGAAAGGCGGCATGCGGATTCCTGGGGAAGCACGTGAAAATGTGGGCCAAACGTGCTGATTCGGACGACATTTGGTTTTTTGAGGACAAAGATTGGAGTATTAGGGACAAGCCCAGGAATTTCGGTGTTCCGAGCCCGTTACCCAAAAGTCGATATCCGATTACCATGTGCGATTTGCGCGCCGAGCGTGGCCACGTACGAATAGAACTCTCAGAGCTCGTAAAAGAGCGCCGCTGGAACCTAGAGTTTCTGAGACGTACTCTTTCGAGCACCTATCGAACGCTCATCGAAAAGGGCCAGGTGAGAATGCAAGTCGATGGTAAAAATGTCGTGCCATTTGCCGTTACCCTTTCAACAGCAGTAAAGCGCGTCGAAATAAATGCCCGGTTGGCGGGTGGTATGAGCGTGTCTGGATGGGCTGGTCGTATAATGCGCGACCAAATCCCTGTTCCTGTTAAGTCCGGCCTCCAGTTAATACATAACGGTCGTCTAATTTGTGAAGGAGAATGGTTTGGATACAACCACCAAGGGAAGGGGGCTCTCAATTCG
>CAYMZL010000267.1:0-4169 GCA_964394825.1 uncultured Dehalococcoidia bacterium
CTTCCATATCGTCAGAGGAGGTCATCACTGACGTCCGCCACGAAGGCGGCCTGCATGGGTCGATTTTCGGGTTTTTTTTTGTGAATTTATTTCCATGAGACGCGCCGTTTCTCAAGTGCCTTAGGTACTGTAGGTTAGGAGGCCACTCATGAGGATTCCCAAAAATCTTCCTAAGGCGATCCCTGATCAATTCGAACGCTCCTACAACGCAAACACTCGCTACGTCCTTCATATAGTCACTGATGTCCAGTCGATAGCTACCGGCGTCATCACCGAAGGGCGGGACTGTTCCATGGGGACCACTAAATGAGTCCTCCTCGAAAGCTACTCTATTGACTTCCCGCTGCCCCCTAACAGCCTCAGCGACCTCCAAGGCTTTTAAGACCGACCCGCACACTTTGCCTTCTATAATCAGCCCTCCAAGGGTGTAACGTCTCGTACCTTCTATGACCCACCCTTCGACGCCGGTAAACAGATATCTATCCTGCCTTCCTACTAAGCTCTCAGGCTTGAGAATAGCGTGGAATCCCGTAGCAGCAAGGCTAAAGGTCAAGGCCTGTTGAAAGAATAGTTCACCGCGTAGGAACTCAAACTCCTTCAAGGCTGATCGATCTCTCACCGCGACTCCCTCCGCGTAGCTCGCCAGAGTAACGAGCGGTTCCATAAGTATGCGTCAACTTTGCCTCCAACTGCAATGAGGTGCGCCGTCTGGCCAGACGGAGTGGATCTTTGTTAGTCGGCTCATTATTGTTTGGTAATACAGCGTTGTTCCGGATTGAGTGGTACCTTGGAAAAGCCCAGGGGCTTTTATCTTCAAAAGGTTGATTAGGAGATATCCATGGACTTTTCATTTTCTCCCGAACAATCCGAACTGCAGCAGCGGGTGCGCCGCTTGGCCGAAGAGAAGATCGCTCCTATCGCTGAAGAAGCGGACGAGTCGCCGACGGTCCATGCCGGGCTGATGGCTATCCTGGCCGAGTCGGGGCTTTTTCAGTACTGCGTGCCGGAGGAGTACGGTGGGGTTGGGGTCCGGGTGATGGACCTGTGCATCATCCGGGAGGAGCTGGCCCGGGTGTCGGTCCAGGCGGACACCAATTTCATCATGCAGGGTCTGGGCAGCTACCCGATAACATTGGGTGGCACCGACGAGCAGAAGGCCAAGTACCTGCCGCCCATCGCCAGAGGCGAGAGCATCGCTGCCTTCGCCTTGACTGAGCCCCACGCGGGTTCCGACGTATTAAGCATGAAAACCGAGGCGCGCCTCAACGGTGACGACTGGGTGCTTAACGGGCAGAAGAAGTTCATCAGCCAGGCCGGGGACGCGGGCACCTACACGGTCTTCGCCAAGACCGACCCCGACGCGGGCAGCAGAAGCATCTCGGTCTTCATCGTCGAGGCCGGCACGCCGGGATTCGACGACTCAAAGCGCATGGACCTGATGGCGGCCCACCCCATCGGCGAGCCCCGGTGGAACGACTGCCATATCCCCCAGGCCAACCTGATCGGGGAGCGGGGCCGGGGACTGCGCCTGGCCATGGGCACCCTGGACACCTTCCGGACCACGGTGGCGGCGGCGGCCATCGGCATGGGACAGGCGGCCTTCGAGGCGTCGCTGGACTACGCCAAGAACCGGGAGATGTTCGGCCAGAAACTGTCTGATTTCCAGGCCACCCAGTTCAAGTTGGCCGACATGGCGGTGTCGCTGGACGCGGCGCGGTTGCTGGCCCACCGGGCGGCCTGGCTCAAGGACTCGGGCCAAGAGTCGGTGATCAAGGAGGCGTCCTTCGCCAAGCTGTTCGGCACCGAGGCCGCCAGCCGGATCATCAACGAGGCGGTGCAGATCCAAGGCGGGGCCGGGTTGGAGAAGGGGAACCGGGTGGAGCGGCTGTACCGCGAGGTGCGGGCCCTGACTATCTACGAAGGAACATCCGAGATTCAGCGCCAGACGATTGCCCGGCAGTTGCTGCGGGAGTAGGCGCTCCCAGCTCTCCCTCCCGGTCTGAATCTGGATAAAGGGCGGTTGGGGGAATCCGCCCTGCTGTGTGCCTCCCGAATCACGAACGGTCTCCTCAATACTGCTTGCACGCCGCCGCGTGTGCCGTTATCATCTGCGTAATCTACATAGGGAGGCCTCATTATGGCCCGAGTCAGCAAGGTTGGACACGTTGTACTGGGCGTTCGCGACCCCCAAGCGTCCGTCAAGTTCTACACCGAGGCCCTGGGCATGGAGGAGATTAACCTCATCGACCTGGACGGGATGAAGATGGCGTTCCTTTCCTTCGGGGAGCGGGACCACGATATCGCGCTGCTCCAAGTTCCCGAAGACGAGCCGGTGGGAAGCTCCGGGTTCACCCATACGGCCCTGGAGATAGAGGGAGGCGAAGACCAACTCAAAGAGCTTTATCAAAGGCTGACGGACTACGGCGCCACCGTGGAGATGACCGCCGACCACGTCATTACCAAGAGCTTCTACTTCTTGGACCCCGACGGTAACCGGCTGGAGCTCTTCGCCCAGATCTTAGAACAGCAAGAGGCTAAGCAGGTGCTGCGTAACGCGGCGGAAGCGTCCGAGTTGATGCAGCCATTGGAACTGGGCTCTGCTTCCAAGTAGTTACGGCCGGTCGCGACACCGTAGGCTGGAAGGCGAGCGGTTAACATCCCGCCACCGGTATAAAGCGTAGCCTGTCTACAAGAAGGGGATTATCCAGCGCCCGTACTTTCCGATACGGGCGCTAGATGTTTAATGGGACGTGCTAGACCATCGCCCAGCAGTTGCTGCGGGAGTAGGGTGATTGGAGGCGTATGACCGATAGAGCTGCTAAGCAGCCAATCACGAACCATTTCTTAGAGCGTGTGTTCTTTGGGTGCCCGAGTTGGATTCCGTCGAGTCCGATCGACTCGAACAGGCTTGATGGATTCCTAGAGCGCTCTAGATATTGGCTAATGGTGGGAGCGATTATTTTTGGACTTGCGACGTTTTACGGACCAGAATTTCTGGCGTACAAGTCTCATATCAATGAGCCTGGGATTCACACCGCCACCAAATTTTCATGGACGCTCTTCCTTGTAGCAGTTTTCATGGTGGGAACGGCTGTGGCGTATTGGATTGCGATATTCCGTGCTAAACGGAATCGATTGCTTGCCGAATGTCTAATTTTGAATTTTCCGGATAGCGAAGCTTGGATCAAAGATGTCTTGGAACGGCACCACGGATTGTTGCGGCTGGCTATATTAGCTGCAGTCGTTTCAGGATCGATTGTGGTTGGAGCCGCATTTGTTCAGAAATCGAGTTTGTGGTGGGATGCTCCGCTACTCCATGCACCATTGGGGTTCACACATCTAACCGGAGTCTTTTTCTTTGCGGGGTACTTCTTATTACGTAGTCTTGCGGTCAATCGAATCATGCGATTCCTCTTAGAGAACGAAATCCCTCCATCGGTCCAGTTGCACAAAAATGAAGAATCCGATCTGTACACGCAACTGGGGCATCACTATTTGATGATGACATCTTTCGCATTATTTGCGGCAACCTATCTCGCTGTAGTTTGGGTGGGATTGCAGCTAGAGTCTGGAGAATTTACGGCGTCGTTTGGGTTCGCTTCTGCTATAACGTGGACGGTCGGTCCCGGTTACTTCGTGTTGACGTATCTTTTGGTGTTTAGGCCGATGCTGCGACAACGTCGCCTGCTTGATGATTGGAAGAAAAGACGGCTAAGATCATTAGGCGAAAAAATCGATCAATTAATCGGAAGGAAGCGAGATTATAACTCTTCGGAAATTTCTCAACTGGCCACTTACAAGATTGCCTATGATGCGTTGGAATCATCATTTCCAGCATGGCCAATGCATCCCAACCAAGCACGAATTGTTTTAGGCATTCCTACGACCCTGTTTTTCCCAATCTTGGGTTTGATCGTTAGGGCTGCGGCAAATCAATTATTTTAGTAGGTTGAAATTCGTCCCCTTGATCCAACATTTGAAAAGGCTGGCCAGGCATGAATTCGATAAAGGGAAATTCGGGTGCGGGTGTTTGGGACTGCCGGGGTCGACCCTGTGGCTCTTTTTTACCCTGATGTGGTTCTTCACTGAGGCGGACGCGTTGCCGGTTGGCAAAGGGGAGTTCGTATGGCGGTTCCTGGCGGGGCCGATCAACTTCGCCTTTTGACGGT
>CAYMZL010000268.1:0-4166 GCA_964394825.1 uncultured Dehalococcoidia bacterium
GGCATGGGTATTTCTTGCTCGCTACCCCGCAATCGAACATTAAGCAGCGGCTGGCCAGTGACGCGGCGTCCTTCTCCGGGTCGTAATCGGCGCCGCCGGAGAAGGCGCGCATGAACCCGAAGCGTCCCTCCAGGACGTCGGTCCCAGCGGTGAAGCCGCCCCGCACCAGCTTGGCGGCGGTGATGCCCGACCTGCAGGCGTGACCGGCGTGGAAGGGCTTGGTCATGGTGCCGAAGTTCTGGCGCAGTCCCGATGATTGGGACGCCCCCAGGGAGATGGCCATGGCCGTCTGTTCTGCATCGAGTCCCAGCAGCCGGGACGCGGCGGCGGCGGCCCCCAGGGCGCCCAGCGGCCCGGTCGGGTGCCAGCCCAGGTCGTCGTAATAGGCCGGGCTGATGGCGTCGCCGACGGCGCAGGAGATCTCAAAGCCCAACAGATAGGCCAGGAGCATATCCCGGCCGGTTGCGCCCGTCTCTTCCGCCACGGGCAGCGCGGCCGGGATCAAGACGGCGCTGGGGTGGGTCTTGGTGATGAAGGTGATGTCGTCGTAGTCCAGGGCGTGGGACATGGCCCCATTGATCAGCCCCGCTTCGGGGGCGCTGGTCTTGAAGCCGCGCCCGATCACGGTGGCGGTGGGCTTGCCGCCCAGGTCAGCCAGGTAATTTACCAGGATGTCGGCCAGGGGTTCTTTGGACCCGGCCAAGGCGCAACCCAGACAGTCGATGATGGCGGCCTTGGCGGCGGAGATGGCCTCGGGCGGGAAGTCCTCCAGGCTTGTGTTGACGACGTACTCGGCGATCTTTTTGGTGAGTTCCAAGGTGAATCTCCAGAACTACCTGTGCAACGCATGATTAATAGAGTCAGTAAAGCATGGTTGGACTTGCCGCGCAAATGGGCGGCGGGTTGTTCTGCGGCGTTATTCAGGAAATTTGACCACGCGTTGACCGGTTTCCGGTGGACAATTGACTGGGCGTTGGGGATAACCGGGTGAGCCCATTGGGTAAAGGACCACGGAACGTGGACGGAGATTACTCGGTGGTTGACGGGTGATGCACGTTGTCGTGGCTCTAACGGTCTGGTGTCCTAACGGTTCTACGAATCGGTCTACCGCAGTCTCGTTGACGCCGTTGTAGGCCCTTGATAGACTGCGCCAATTGGGGCGGTTAGCCTAGTTGGTTAGAGTTCTTGCTCAAATGATTTTCCGGCCTCGATGCTGTGTCGCTGTAGCTACGGGGACCCCTAAAAATCGTCCAGTTGCGCACCTCACAAACAGAGCTTAGATGTGACCCGGCGAGCAGATAACCCAACCGCTTAGACCATTTTTCAGACCGGATTCGGAGGTGCTACACCGAATGTCACTTTCCTTGATGGCTGGTCCAATAGCCGTGATTGACGTGGAGACGACGGGGTTATACCCGT
This sequence comes from uncultured Dehalococcoidia bacterium, assembly GCA_964394825.1. Classification (GTDB taxonomy): domain Bacteria; phylum Chloroflexota; class Dehalococcoidia; order Lucifugimonadales; family UBA3495; genus UBA9611. Next base: position 1,420 of record CAYMZL010000268.1, read on the forward strand.
TTCGTCATGATCGCGTTATAGAAGTGGCCGCCGTCGTTGTGGGAGCCGACTGGCACATTGAACGCGAGTTCGTATCACTGGTGAACCCAGCGCGAGACATTGGACCGAGCAGCATCCACGGTTTGACCTCGGAAGATATTCTTCACGCGCCGCAGTTTGGGGAGATTGCGGCACGGCTATTGGATGTGCTGAGCGGAACGGTGGCGATAGCCGCACACAATGTTCGCTTCGACCGCCAGTTCTTGGAGAGTGAATTCTCACGGCTAGGGCACCCTTTACCCGACTGCTTCAGCATTTGCACAATGCAGTTAGCAGGGGGCGGGAACCTGACCGACTGTTGTAATGACTATGGCCTATCACTAGAAGGGGAGGCGCATCACGCCCTCGCCGATGCACGTGCCGCTGCTCGGCTTCTGGCGTGCCTCCTCTCTGACGGGCCACGGATGGTTCAGGAGCTTCGACAGCTTGCGCCGATTCACTGGCCAACTATCCCTATTTCAGGAAAGCAACCGGTCACGCGCGACGAGTCCCAGCGTCGTCAAACAGAACCACCCACCTTTTTGCAACGTCTTCTCGGACGAATGGATGAACACGATCTGCCGACAGCCGCTGACGGCGCAGTTATGGAGTACTGGGCGCTACTCGATCGGGTCTTGGAAGACCGTCATGTGGACGACTCTGAAGCCGATGCCCTGACGGAGACGGCCGCAAGATGGGGTCTGAACGGAGGCCAAATAGGGCTTGCACACCGCGATTATCTGGACCAACTTGCCATCGCTGCTGTAGCTGATGGAATCACCACGGACGCGGAACGACGCGATCTGAAACGCATCGCACGCCTACTCGGCCAAGAAAAACGCGACTTGGACGAAATACTCAGCGAAGCCGCAGCAAAGGCGTCCGAGACACACCTAGACTCGGATACAGATATGGTAGCTGAGTCGGGCCTGTCAGGAATGCATGTTTGTTTCACGGGCGAGCTACAGGCCTTGTATGGTGGTCAGATGATTTCTCGTCAGTTGGCGGAAGAACTTGCCACCAAAGCCGGCCTGATTGCGGTGGATTCTGTCACCAAGAAGCTCGATCTGCTCGTATTGGCTGACCCGTACTCACAGTCCGGAAAAGCCAAGAGGGCCCATAAATATAGCATTCGAATCATGCAGGAACTCGTTTTCTGGAAGGCTATCGGCGTGGAGGTGGAGTGAGTGGCATGACGTTTCCACTGAACTGCTAGCTAGTGTCATAAACTCTGATCTGCGACAAGCGCGCTTGCTGCTCCGGTGGCGGCGGAGTATCATTGGCGGCTAAGCCGCTACCCTAGGGGCGATCAAGTGAACTCCCTGGCCATTGACACAATAAATCGGGACCAACGGAGGTTATTAAATGAGCACCAAAATCAGCGGACGGGAACTGCAAGTTATCAAGGGAACGGCATCCCCCGATACCACGACCCAGACGCCCGGCATGATCCGGAGGCCTGGTATCGACGGCAACACCGCCGGCGCCAAGAAGATCTGGCTGGGCCACGTGGAATGCGTGCCCAACACCATGGGACCGCCCCATCACCACGGCGAGGCCGAGACCGCCGCGTATGTGCTCAAAGGCCATATCCGGGTCTACTACGGTGAGGACTATAAGGAGTTCGTGGAGGCCGGCCCCGGAGATTTTATCTTCGTGCCAGCCAACTTCAATCACATCGAAGGGAACCCGTACGACGAGCCGGCGGAAGCGGTACTTTCGCGGGGCCCGGACAACATCGTCATCAACCTGTAGTCCGGTTCCCTCAGGCATTGATCGCATGGCCATTACCGGCCCGGCCAACTGCGGCCGGGCCGGTTGTTTTTTGTGAAACAAACTCGCGGACGGGTGATGACTAATCCGGTGTTTCAAGGCGCATTAAAAGGCGTGAGGGTGGTGGAATGGGGCGATTTCGTGTCGGCCCCGTACTGCGGCAAGGTCATGGCCGAATTGGGCGCCGAAGTTATCAAGGTGGAGGCTCCGCTCACGGGCGACAGCGCCCGGGGCCACGGACCCTTTCCCGGCCAAACGCCCGACCCCGAGAAAAGCGGCCTCTTTCTGTTCAATAACCTGGGGAAACGAGGCGTAACATTGGATGTCGGCGCCGACGGCGGCCGGGAGATACTGGACCGGCTTTTAGCTTCCGCCGACATCTTCCTGGAGAACCAGCCCATCGGATTGGCGCGGGCGGTTGGCCTGGATTATGAATCGGTCCATGCCAAGCATCCCGGCCTGGTCGTGACCTCCATCAGCCCCTATGGCCGCAGCGGCCCCTACCGGGACTACGCCGGTTACGACCTGAACGTCAATGCCATCGGCGGCATGAGCTTCGGCACCGGCTATCCCAACCGGGAGCCCCTGACCACACCTCTTTATCAGGTCAGCTATCTGGCTGGGGTTGGGGCGGCCTTCGCCAGTATCGTGGCCCTTCTGGCCCGCGGCCTGAACGCCCGCGGCCCAAGCGATGAAGGGGGGCAGTTGGTGGACGTGGCCGAGGCCCAGGTATTGGCCACGCTGCTCAGCGGCTATCACCTGCCGACCTATATCTACCAGGGCGTGGCCGGGTGGCGTTCCGGCAACCGCATGCGTCTGGGCCTGTTTCCCAACTGCGTGCTGCCCTGCAAGGACGGCTACGTGTGCATCGACGCGCCCCAGATGGACCAGTACCGCCGGTTCCTGACCATGATGGGCGACCCGGACTGGGTCAATGACCCGCGCTACCGGGACCG
>CAYMZL010000269.1:0-3565 GCA_964394825.1 uncultured Dehalococcoidia bacterium
CCGATGGGACGCTGGCCCGTGGTCTTGGCGATGGACTCCACCGCCTGGCGGATGGCCTCCCTTTCCGAGTCCCGGTCCATGTTGTAATACTCCTCCCACCGGTTGCCGTGGCCCATGACCTCGTGGCCCCGGCGCACGATCTCCGGGCCCACTTCCGGGTTGCGCTCCAGGGCCAGGGCGCAGGCGAAGAAGGTTCCTTTGACGTTGTTCTTGTCCAGGATGTTCATCAGCCGCCAGACGCCCACCCGGCTGCCGTACTCGTAAAAGGACTCGTTGGCCAGGTCCCGTTCCCCCGGTCCTGCGGGCGAGGGCGATTCGCCTCCGGTCTCGCCCCTGGGGTCGCCGTCCAAGACCGAATACTCGGAGCCCTCTTCGTAGTTGACCACCACCGACACGGCGATCCTGGCCCCATTGGGCCATTCGACCGCCGGGGGATTGGCGCCGTATCCGACCAGGTCTCTAGTGCTCATGGTTGCTTCCTCTTCGTCTTGATGTTTAACCGGCTCTCCTCTTCTGAGGGAGAGTACCGGTCCCTTCACCCGCGACGGGGGAAGGTTAGGATGGGGGCGGTACTAGTTCCGAAAGCTAGTTTCCGGTTCTGAGCTTCCAGTGATACAGCACCACCGCCACCGAAACCGCCAGGTTCAGACTGGAAACACCGTTCTCCATGGGTATGGACACCCGGTGGTCCGCCGCGTCCAGCAGTTCCCGGCTGAGCCCCTGCCGCTCGGTGCCGAAGGCCAGCAACGCCCGGTCCGGGACACGGAAATCCGGCAGCGGGTCGCCGCCGAGGTCAACGGCCACCAGGGGCCGGGCGCATTCGGGCAGGGCGCCGGTGCGGGCCACCGGCAGGGCGAACTGCAGGCCCACGCCGGTGGTCAAGGCCGCCGGCTTCCAGGGGTCCAGGTTCCCGGTGTTCACGACTCCAGCGGCCCCGGCGGCCGCGGCGGCACGGACCGCGGCGCCGATGTTGAACAGGTTCCTCGGGTTCTCCAACATGACCACCGGAGCCGGGGCCGGGTCGTCCAGCAGGGCGGCAAGGTCCACAGCCGGCCGCCGGGCGATGGCCATCACGCCGGTGGGAGGGTTCACCGGAGCCAGTTTGTCGAATACATCGTTGGGGACTGCGGTGACCAGGCCGGTGATGACGTCGGCGATGTCCAGCGCATACTCGGATTGCAACGCCGCCAGTTCTTCCAGGTTGGGACTGACCACTTCCAGCAGTTCCGCTCCGAAGCGGACGGCGTGTTTCAGCGGGTGGAATCCCTCGATCACCACCAGTGACGGGTCGCTACGCGCGTTGTGGAAGCGCTCTTCGATGGTCTTCTGCTTCATGTTTCTGTATTCAGGTCCTAGTACAGACTTTCAAAATGTGGATTGACAGGCTCACCATGAGCGGACTAGCACCGGATTTCCGCTCATCCTGAGCCCGTCGAAGGACCCCAGATGCGGCCATTATGGCAGATTGAGGGTGGCCGTTCCAAAAGCAAAAATCGCCTGAGGGGGAAATTGGTAATATTGAGGCTAAAACCGTCGGCGGCCACGCCCCTGCCATCAAAGAGGGACGCGAGCAAAGTGGGACCGGGAGGGACCGGATGGAACTTAAAGTCGGCCAGAAGGCCACCCGCAGCAATACCCTGACTTATGACAACGTCAAGACCTACGCCGAGATAACCGGCGATTACAACCCACTACATTTCGATGGGGCCTTCGCCGCCAAGACCAAGTTCAAGGAACTGGTGGTGCAGGGAGGGCTGACTTCGGGGATACTGAACGCCCTGGTGGCCATGGATATGCCCGGTCCGGGCACCGTGTTCATGAGCCAGAACTTCAACTACCCGGCGCCGGTGTTCATCGGCGACACCATCACCGCCGAGGCCGAGGTCTTGGAGGTCCACGCCACCAAACTGGTCACCAAACTCAAGATGACCATCACTCGGCAGACCGGAGAGACGGTGCTCGAAGGCGAGGCTTGGTGCTACACGTTTACTCCGGAAGGCTGAAGCGGTACATTTAGAAAAAGTGAAACTGGTCGGCAGATGTTTTGGGCTGCTCCTTCATGTGATCAGGTTCGGGTGCCCAAGAAGCTAATCTTAGACGTATTTACCCACCGGAATATTCCATGCTAACCAATTATTGTTAGAATACGACAGAGCAAACTGTTTTGGTGCCGTTGCTGGCAACCCTGTTTGTCCTTGTCCTGCCGAGTCGCGGGATCCTACGGCTTAATGAAACCCTTCCCTGGTGTGTGGAAATGAGATATGTACGACGACGGGGGAGCCGAGTTACGATTACCATCGGTAATAACGCTGACCACTACCATAGGTCGAAAGCAACGTGCGCCAGAAAAGCGTAGACTTTACCGAACCGTGCGCAAATGGATACCCGAACTGGCTGGATAGCGCGTAGTTGGTGACAGTGGGGTAGCATCAGGTGGGGCGTCTGAGGTGACCAGAAGCTAGTCGGCGTGCGCCTAGCCGTCGTGTGCGGGGGTCGGAAGGGAGATTATTTCGGGGATTACCAGACCAATTTAGATGGTAGAAAAGCACCGGTCCTTAGCTAGGGCGTTGAATAGGTGAAGTTTCGTGACACGGACCCGTTGCTTGCATTGGCAATTCTATTCGGCTCAGGTATTTGGGTGTGCGGTGTATATTACATATTAAATGGAAATTGGCCCGCAGGATTGGGAATGATTTGCGCATCAGGCTTGGGAGTAGTCTTATCGTTGCGGCCACCTAGGATTTAACCGGTTGAATCCGTCAGAGAATCGATCAGCAAATCAGCCCGCGATCGTAGTGGGCGTAGGTATCGTGATTACGATATCTATACTAGCCATTTTCGTTTACTCGATCTCGGTGTACTGGGTATTGATTCCTAGCTTGGTTGGATTCTTAGTGTCGCTTAGTATTCATTGGACGAGACGGCTCCGAAACCCCGTACATGAAACGGTTGTACGTTGTTGTTTAATATCGCAGCGGATGTTGCTGTCTCTCGTGTTATCTATAATCGCTATTCCAAAACTTCTAGAACTCCGACTTTCCGGTATGAGTTATCGAATATTTAATCGAACCGACGGCGAGGTGGAGCAGCAGCTAGAAGAAGCTTCAAGACGCGAACAAGAGGCCCAGAACCGAGAAGAGGCCCAGAAGCTAGAGGAGGCCCTGAGGCTAGAAGCGGCCCAAAAGCTAGATGAGGCTAACAGGCGCGTTGCCGCACATCGAAAGTTCTTTGCCGAAGTTCAAATAAATATATTCAGGCGAATCGTCCAGGATGGCCCGTTCGCAGGCTTTTTCGATTCTCAAATTCAGGATCTAACGGGCATCACCGTCGAGTTCGATGAAACGATAGATTCGTCGTATTTGGTTTCAATTGAACTTGCTCCCGGACATCCCAATACAGTTAGATTAAAGATAAAGACGTTCAGCGCCGAAGTTGTGGCGGTGGGAATCGAGGCGCAGATTGCACCTCTGTTGCGCTCGCAAAACGAGGATTATAGATCAAGGATTAGGGGCCGGGCTAGCGCGTTGCATCTGGCCCTGACCGCGGAAGCCGCTACACTCAACAG
>CAYMZL010000269.1:3575-4155 GCA_964394825.1 uncultured Dehalococcoidia bacterium
GTGAATCTGGCTACTCAAGCATCGGTCTGGAAAGGGAAGACGTCCTTAAAGCCGCCAATGCTCTCCATGAACGGCGTGAAATTACTTGGGCAGACGAATTGGCGCGTAACGCAAAACTCAACGCAGTGTACGAAACCCACTGGTCTCAAAAGAAAATTTGGTTTATGGAAGCCGAGCTGTGGCTTAAAGGCCGGGCCGATATCATTCCGAGTCCACCACAATGACCATGAACGTGAATCAGTTTTCAGACTTGGGAGACGCTCTTAGGCATCTTCACGGCAGGCAGCAAGGTGCTCACGACGATCTCAATGGGCGTTTCACGAGCGGCCTACGACTCAACTTCGTGCTTGTCTGCCGGAAAGACGACGACCACTACATTGATTACGTAAAAGATATAATTGAAAGGGAAGAAATAACGAGATTTTACCTTCTGGCTCGTGGGGAAGATTTGATTGAGAAGGCGGCGCGGATATCCAGAGTCCTTCGTGACAACGAGGTTTTGGATCGAGGCAGTATCAGTCGGGGCTTTGATTACTCGCGCGAAGGGCGCCTGATTCCGGCAATCGTTATCCAGATGATC
>CAYMZL010000270.1:0-4147 GCA_964394825.1 uncultured Dehalococcoidia bacterium
TTCGGCAACAGCCCGTGCGAGTACATCCCTTTCCGCCTCAACATCATGGGGAGAGCTCACGAATATCGTTAAGATTGTTTCGTCCCGGGGCATTCCAGACCTCTTGCACTTTTAGTTGGTTTGATTCCTATTACATTACTATCCCAGCATCTCCTCGGCCAGTTTCTCCAGGCCGGGCAGCGCCTCGCCGGGCGCGGTGGAGGGCAGCCGGACGGTGGCCATGTCGGCCCCGGCCTCTTCCATCTGGTTGATCTCGTCGCGGCTGGAGGCGCCGTAGACCAATATCTGGATGCTCTTGGGATCACGCCCGGCGGCGTCGGCCAGTTCGTCCAGCGAAGCGCGGCCCGCCTTGACGCTCTCGGGGGTCGCCCGGACCGGCATCCAACCGTCGCCGTAGGTGACAACCCGCTTGAACACATTCTTGGCCGCCCCGCCCAAGAACACCGGAGGATGGGGTTTCTGGACCGGTTTGGGGAAGACCCTGACCGGCGGGAAGTCGTAGTACCGGCCGTGGTACTCGGCCTCATCCTTGGTCCACAGCTCCTTCATCGCCTCGACGGCCTCACGGGCCTGGGTCCAGCGGTGGTCGAAGTCGCCGCCCATGATCTCCGTCTCCTCCCGGAGCCAGCCGGTCCCGATGCCGAAGATGAAGCGGCCGCCCGAATGGAAATCCAGCGCGGCTATCTGCTTGGCCTGGACCAGCGGGTTGTGCTCGGGTACGAGGCAGATGCTGGTGCCCAGCATTATCTTGCTCGTGGTGGCCGACGCGATGGCCAGGCAGATGAAGGGGTCGGCCATGTCGCTCATGGAGGCTGGGATGCTGCCGTCGGGGGTGCCGCCGTACTTGGAGGTGGTGTGCACCGGAATTATCGGGTGCTCGGCCATCCAGATGGACTCGAACCCCAGGTCCTCCGCCTTCTTGGCGATGGCGCCGATGTCTCCTGTATCACTGTTTACGGCCACGTTTACCCCGACTTTCATCGCAATTCCTCCGATTGGTCAGCCTAGTGAAAAAGTGACCCGATGTTACCACGCCTGGCGCGGTTTTGCTCTGGAGAGATGATTGGTGCATACCTGCCGGGAAAACCCGCCGATCCATTGCGGCGGGGATGTCTTGATGTTTCGGTAATAAAGATTAACGTGTTGGCGACAAACCAATTGAATATCCACCTATAAATTACTAAGATGCTATAGGAACCAACCCTACTGCGAAGGAATCCTCCAAATGAGTTTTACTCAATCGATTTCCTCCGGATTCCGTAGGTATTTCGACTTCCGCACCAGGTCCAGCCGCTCGGAGTATTGGTGGTGGACCTTGTTTGCCTTACTGGTCTCCGTAGTAACCTCGATTCTGGACGCGGTGCTCTTCGGAGGAGCGGAGATACTCGACACCATTACCGGATTAGGCCTTTTGATACCTGGGATAGCTGTGAGTATCAGACGTCTCCATGACGTCGACCGGTCTGGATGGTGGTTTCTAATCGTGTTCACGGTTATAGGAATCTTATTCCTGCTCTACTGGTACGTTCGATCGGGGACCCAAGGAACCAATAGATACGGGCCTGACCCCCTCCTGTCATCGGAAAATGCGCTCCTCGAAAGTGTTGGAAGCGCCCCAGGTTCTCACGGCGGACAGGGATTCTGTAGCGCGTGCGGCTCTACACTGGAATCGGGAGCCAATTTTTGCCGATCGTGCGGCACAGCCGTCTGACCCGATATCTGCCCAGCGTAGAGGTTGTTAGCCTGGGACGATGTGTTAAAATATCGCCGTATGCAGCAATCACAGGAACAGCCCCTTCACTGGGACAACCACCGGACCAACCTGAACCTGACGTTCATCTTCGCGTTGATCGTCGCCGTGATCGGCATCCTCGGCCAGCCGGTGCTTTTCGTCATCGGTGTCGGCGTGGCCCTCTACAGTTGGCTGACCAATCCCAAGCAATATCTGATCTACCGGGACGCTTTGGTGATTGTCTACGGCCGGCCCAGGGTCAAGGCTTACCCGTTCCAGGAGATCTCCCACCTGGAGACGTTGTCACTGCCCATGGGCGAGCGGCTGAGGGTCCGCATGGTGAACGGCAGCCGGATAATGCTCTTGACCAAAGACACCGACACCTTCCGGGCCAAATTGGATGAAGCGCTGGAGGCGTTCCACGGCGAACAACGGGGGACGGACTACGGTCAAGAGACGAGGCAGGACACCCAGCCGGAGCTACCCCAAGAGCACCGAATGGGCGAGAGTTCCAGCGAAGACGACGACGTGCCCTATTAGGGCCTTCCCGTAACCGGTCCAGAATGTTGATCCCGGCTCTATCGAAGACGCCGGGATTTTGTTTTCACGGGACCGTTTCTCCGGACCTTTCTCCCGGATTTTTCTCCCGGATTTTCCCTAAGGAAGTTGGACTTCCTTGGTGACCGCGGTGGTGTCTCCGAAGTTGCCGCAGTAGAGGACGTGGTAGGGCTCCGGCCCGCCGGAAACCACGACTATGATGTCGTCGGGCGATTGGCAGGGGCAGACCCGGTCGCCATCCATGGCGAAGCCGTCTTCGTAGGTGATAACCGAGGTCTCCTTGGGGAACCGGTCGATGGGCACCTTGCAGCGTTCAAAGAGCGATTCCTTGACCATCTGCTTGGTGTAACCCCCGTCCGAGAATATCTGGGCGTGGCCCGGCGTCAGAATGACCAAAGGGTTGCCGGCGGCCAATAGATAATTGTTGTCGCTGATATCGGCCATGGCGCTGGCAATCATCGTCAGGAAGCTCTCGGGCTCTTTGTAGAAGGTGAGACAGTTGCTGGCCCCCTGCGCGCCCACCACGGTAACCGCGCTCTGGCCGGGCGAGAAACCGCGTTCCACGTGGAGCGGCTCCCAGACGCTGTCCTCCTCGTTCTCGCCCATGCAGTTGACGTACTTGGCCGGGCTGCCGTGGACCGACATGTCGGTGGACCAGGGCTTGGCCCCGCCGATGTTCAACAACAGGAGCCGCACCGCCCGCCCGATGGTGGCGTTGGCCCGGTAGCCCGGACCCAGGGTCCCTCGTCCGCTGTTCAAGCCGATCTGTTCCCGCACCGGCCCGTTGATAATCAACAACGGCGACACGGGGTTGGTGGTGGTCTGCAGACCGTGGATGTTGAAGGCGGGCTCGGTGATGGCCTGGACGGCGGCGATCAAGACGGGCATGTATTCGGGGAGGCAGCCGGCCATGACGGCGTTGACGGCAATCTTCTCCACGGTGGCCGACCCAGCGTCTGGGTTGATGTAGCCCACCACCTCTGAGGCGTCCCGCTGGGCGTACTCGAGCATGCCGTGCACCCGGCCGGCGGTGGGCGGGACCACCGGCAGCCCGTCGGACCAGCCTTGGTCCAGCATGAACTGGAAGACGGCTTCCGGGGAGTCTTCTATGTCAAATTCTGTGGAGTCCATCTAACTGTCTGATTTCGCCTGTGCCAATTCAATGGTGAAGCCTGGTATCACAGATCACAGGATTCTGAGAACCCGTGGGCCTCAACTCATCTCGCAACTCCATCAACGGGCTTGGAGGAACTCCTGGACCGTCATATCAATGTCCCTCGCGATCTGGCGAAGCAGTGGCGGAGCGATATCCCGGCCCTGATGAAAAGGAACGGTCGTTCCTCGTCCATCGGGATGCCGATATCGCCGGTGCGATCCGCGCCTACGCACCTCAATGAAGCCTAACCGCATTAGGATTGCAGCTACTTCGCGGGGCCGCAACACCGGCATGTTACGCATGCTCAGGGCACGGACACGCGCTGCGTCCCAACGAATTCTCCTTCGAGTTTCGGGTCACCGTCTTCAAGCAGCATGCCGATGACTTCTCTCAAGTTGTCGTTCAGTTCATCAAGACTTGCCGCTTGCGAATGGGCACCCGGAAATCCCGGCACGTATCCGACATACAATCCGGTTTCCGAGTCTTTCTCAATGATCGCGGTGAATTCTTTCATCAATCGTCCTCACATATATTGGAATCGGAGGAATACTCGGGTTCAGACGCTGATCCTCAAATAATTCGCGGTCGCGAATGGCTCCAACCCCATTGGCAATCTGGTGAGCGTCGAGAAGATTTCTTAACGGGACCGGTGTTCCCTGATCGAAGAGAACACGTAATCAGGCAACCTGCGAGGCGCCCAA
>CAYMZL010000271.1:0-4134 GCA_964394825.1 uncultured Dehalococcoidia bacterium
CGCCACTCTTACATCAAGTTTGGCGGGTCCAGGAATCGATCGCCCGAAACCATCGCCGACGCCTAGAAGATGCGGCGACTGGTGCTCAGTTCTTGCAGGAACAGGTCCAGGCTTTCCTGGAAATCCGGGTCGGCGGAAAGGCGGCGGCGGTCATTCCGGGAGAGCACCTCGGCCTTTTCCAGGGACGCGGCGGAGTAGTAGGCCGGCGGTATGCGGAACTCGGACTCGCCGGCCACCACCACCGTTCCCAAGGTGTCGGCCTCCAGTTTCAGCCCCTCAGGGCTACCCAGTTTCTCCCGCAGGTCGCCCAACCCGGTCATACCGTGGTACAGGTAGACCTCGGACAGCAGGTCGCGCTGCTTTTGACTGGTCAGGGTTTTCATCACCACCGAGTTCCCGATCCGGCGGCGGCGAATGGCCGCCGTGAAGAACGAGTAGGACAGTACGCTGGCGGCAAACAGGCCCAGTACCACGGCGGCGCCCATGAGAAACAGAATGGCCCGGGCAAATTGCACCGCCCAACCCCCGGCAAAGAGGTCCGAAAGGAAACCCGGTCCCTCGGCCTTCACCGGCACCCGTGTCAAAACTATTTCGTCGATGCCCGCGATCTTGCCCAGTGGAATGATTCCGGGGGTCACGTCTTTGGCGTGGACCACCAGCATGTTGAAGGCGAAAAATTGGCCTTTTTCCACGATGGCTTTGTCGAACTCGACAATGTTCTCTCCGATGACCTGCGGGTTGGCTTTGGCGATCAGATAGTTGGAACTGGCCTCGATCAGTCTCGCTTCGATGACCCGGCCGTCAACCACCTGCAGACCCCAAATCTGGTCCTGGTCATATTGGGTCTGCAGAATATCGACTTCGCCGTTATTGACCACGCGCATGGCATAGATGCGCAGATTAAGGTTTTCTACCTGGATATCCTCGTTCTGGAAGGTTATCCGCAGGTCTTCCACCGGGGTACGCACGTCCAGTACGTCGATCTCCCGCAGAATCTCGTAGGTCATCTTGGGGTCGGGCTCACCGAGGTTGGAGAGGCCGAAGAAAAGGGCCAGCGAGACTGAGACGACGAAGGTCAGCGCGGCGAAGGTCCCGCTGCGGTGGTCATTAACCCACGGTCCCGCGCGCTTGATAAGGGCTAGAAATCGAGATTCAGGAACGGCAGCCATGTTATTCCCTCAACCTCCATCCTCGTCTAGTCTGGAGGGGCAGCCGGAGTTGTTTTCCTCCGGATAGAGTTATCGGTATCAACCAAAGCGGTAGCCCAAACAGCGCCGGATCAAGGGGCATTATATCCACATCTGCCCCGGAGCATCTCCCTTTGGCTTCAGACCAACAGTTTCAGTAAACGTTTTGATGGCGAATACTTTACTCTATTTGCGCTTAAGGAATTCGGTAGAGACAAGATCGGTGGCATTTATCGGGCATTCCCAAGAAAGAAAAAGCCCGGAATTTGAATATCCGGGTTTTTTTGGCCATTATTTGGTGACCCGCCTTGGGGTCGGACCGGGAACCTGCTGAACTCCCACCGCCGCTTCGCCGGCGCCTTCTCCAGTCAGCCAACTCCTCCATAGGCGATCGCGGCCAGCGGGCAGTCACGCCTCCGGAGAAGGCTTTGGATCTATTCGCTGGGATCGACGATGATGTACGGCGCCGCGGGGACCGGTACTTCGGGGACCTGGACCGGAATCGTCGAGGCTGGTCCCGTTGCAACTTGGTTGGAACCCGAGATGGATTCGGGGCCAATTCCGAAGTCTGGTGACTTTGCCGACCCGAAAGGATTGGCTGCCATGATCAAGAAGATTGTTATCATGGCCAAATAAGAGAACGTAAAGAACACCATCGTTTTACCGCTAAACCGCGGAGCCAAGAATATCGAGCGATTCAGGATGCCCCATATTCCGTTTTGCATCCAAGCGTCGGTGTCCGTCCGGATGTTCATCGTCGCCGCCAAGCCCTCCTCTGGTGCATCTCTTCTTGGTGATATCGCAGGCCCGAGGAATGGTCTGGGAATCCGCGGAGACAGCGGAGATATAACGGAAAGTTAATCGACATCGCTGGGATCGCTGCTAAGACCATTCCGGACGGCGTAGGTGGCGGCCTCGGTACGGTTGGCCGCGGTGGTCTTTTTGAGGATGCTCCTTACGTGGTTGCCAACGGTCCTGAAGCTGATGAAGAGCTCTTTGGCGATCTCCCGGTCGGTCTTGCCGCCGCAGATCAACTGCAGCACCTCAACTTCCCGCTGGGTTAGACCGTCGGGGTAAGCCGGCGCCCGGTCGGTCAGGGCTTCAGCCTGTTCCGTGATGGCGGCTACCCGCTCCATCAAAGGGCGCATGCCCAACGCGCTGGAGACCAGGGACTCTTCCAACAGAGACATTGCCTTGGCGAGGTCGCCATTCCCGTTGCTCTCAAGCAGGCATTCCGCGTAGTCACTGCAAGTCCAGGCCAGCTGAAAAGCAGCATTCAGGGCGGATAATTCCCGGTGCCTTTGCGCCAAATCGACGGTCCTTTCCATCTCCGCCTCTTTGGCATGCTCGCGCTGCGCCGCTTCTCGTGCTACAACCATGTGTTGCTTGTTGAGAGCAACTTCGATGGCGGCCCGCAATTTCTGCTCATCGATCGGTTTAATGATATAGCCCAGCGGTTCCGTCATTATCGCCCGCTGCAATGTCTCCATGTCCCCATGTGCCGTCATGTAAACCACCGGAGTTGGATTGCGTTCCTGTATGCAAGCAGCCGCGGTTATTCCATCCATGTCACCATGCAAATTTATGTCCATGAGTATGAGGTCGGGGTGCATTTCGCATGCCGTTTGCACAGCCTCCTCCCCCGATCGTATTAGGGCGATTACGGAGTAACCCAAATCTTCAAGCCTGGATTGAAGATCCATTGCCACTACGGCTTCGTCTTCAACTACCAATATCTGCGCACGCCCCATTACTTTCTCCTCTTGATTCCGCCAAGCTCTCCTTGAGCCATGCGGCGGATTGGTCTCCGAGTCGATGGTGCGTGCGGCTGATCTGCTCCCCATATCGTGCTAGATCTGTCTTCGGGAAGGAAAATTATTCGTCGGATTCGCTAACCACCACAGCGCTCGTTCCTTCCAACTGCTCAACGATGTCTGACCAAACGGCTTTTACGTAGTCAAGCCAAGCTGTCTTGTAAACCACCGCCTGCGATCCGTCGCAACTCAATGTCATCTCTTGCATATCTTGCTTCATCGTGTTGAAAGCGGCGCGAGGTAACTTGTACTTAGGCATTCCTTCAGAGTCGCCACGTTCAGCGACACTCTGGATCTCCAGATAGGATGCAGTGGACAGCCAGGTGGCCGCGTTATTCTTACCAAGTTCCTCGAATTTGCCTCCGAACAACTCCCGCTCCCCTCGAAGCCGTTGCACCAGGGCATCCAAATTCAGTTCCTGCCCCTCTCTGTTGGAAGCTCGTTGGTGGGCTTCGACGCGTTGTTCCAGGGCTTCACGGCACAATTGCGATATGTTGATCCCGTCTTTAATGGGTTCCAATTTGGCTATCAGACTATCGGGTAAGCTGATACTAATCCTTCCCATATGGACCTCTCGAAGTATACATAAATAATTCAAAGTATACATAAGAAATAGTTTGTTGTCAAAGCCTTAGTGTACGTATAAACCAGATGGCTGGCAGTGCGAATCTCCCACTCCGGCCCCAATTTACTCGAAACTCTGATGGGACCAAACGGGGAGTTCGACACTAATCTAGGCCTCCAGCAGTTATATATGTTGCTGAAAAACTTCGAGACGCGGGCATCGTGGCGTGATCGCCAAGGGCCGCCTCAACAGGCGATCTTTTCATTGGCCCGCCCAACACGACTCACAATGCCCCCTTTCAAGCCACCCCTCCACCACCACGGGCGTTAGGCTGTCTGACCGGCGTCAAATTCGTGCGGCGAGGTCGGAGTAGGCATCAATTAATGCCGCCGGGGTAGACTCTGCCCGTCTCCACCAGAAACACAAATCAGCCGCCCCTGGCCCATCGGCCAGGGGCGGCTCGTTATTCGATAACGGGTCGCTGCATTCACGGGTGGTGGCAACTTCAAAGAACGGCTGGAATGCCGGCTTGAGGCGGGTGGCCAAGATGGTCGTCTCCTCAACAGTG
>CAYMZL010000272.1:0-4124 GCA_964394825.1 uncultured Dehalococcoidia bacterium
TCATCAGCATGGCGGCGGCGCTGCTGGAGAGCCAGATCCTGCACGCCATCGAGGTCGGCGGTGCCTCGCCCGAGGACACCGAGGCCCACATCTACATGGCGCCCAACGCCATCGACTACAGCGGCTATCCCGACTGCCGGCCCGAGTTCTTCCAGAAGATGGGCGAGTCCCTGGGCTACGGGAGCAAGCTGTGGACCGAGTACCGCGTGCCCTTGCAGATCGAGACGCCGATCATCGAGATGTCCAAGGCCGATATCGTCAGGCTGGGCATGGAGCTCCGGGCCCCGTTGGAACTAACCTGGAGTTGCTACCAGGGCGGCGAATTGCCGTGTAGCCGATGCGATAGCTGCATCCTGAGGGCCAACGGTTTCAGGGACGCCGGATTTCCCGACCCGGCCCTCCTTCCGCGCAAGGACCGGACTAGAGATGCTTAAAGTCAGCCGGAGACCAGGGGGCGAGCCGGAGATATTCCACTCCATCCAGGGCGAGGGGGTCTCCATGGGAGTGCCCTCGGTGTTCCTGCGGTTGGCCACCTGTAATCTGGCCTGCCATTGGTGCGACACCAAGTACACCTGGGACTGGCGGAACTTCGATTATCAGACCGAGGTGGTGGAGCTGGACAGCGACGAGGTACGGCGGCGGGTTCGGGCGTTCAACTGCTCCCACGTTGTGATCACCGGCGGCGAACCCCTGCTGCAACAGGCGGGCCTGGAGCCCTTGGTGGAGTCCTTGGCGGCCGGCGGTTACACCTTCGAAGTGGAGACCAACGGGACCATCGCTCCCCTGCCGGGGATGCTGCGCCACGTCGGCCAATGGAACGTGTCCCCCAAGCTGCGCACGTCGGGCAACACGCCGGAAGGGAGGGAGATTCCCCAGGCCCTCAAGGCCTTCGCCCAACTGCCCAAGGCCTATTTCAAATTCGTGATAACCGGAGAGTCCGATATAGAAGAGGTCTGCGCCCTTCGGGACAAGTACAAGCTGTCGCCGGACCGGGTGCTCCTGATGCCCGAGGGCCGGACGCCCGACGCTCTGGAAAAGAAGAGCTCATGGCTGTCCGAAGCGTGTGTGAAGCACGGATTCCGGTTCACCACCCGCCTGCACATCCTCCTCTGGGGCGACGAACGGGGGCGGTAACCCCTGGTGAAAAGAAAACGCGGCTTTGCCGCCGCCTAGCTGGGCTTCAGCAACCGGGTCAACTCCCTGATATTCCCCAGGGAATCCAGATAATCCACCGTTTCCACAACCCTGGCCGCGCCTGCGTCGCCCAAGACTTCCTGGGCCAGGAAATTGAACTTCCCCACCAATTCTTCACGGGATGCCGGGTTCCGGGCGTCGCCGTGGTGGGCGGTGACATCCTCGGTGAGGATGCGGCCGTCCTTCAGTGAGACGGCCACCTTAGCCGCCGGATAATCGTAACGGCGCAGGTCCATCTCGGGGTCGGCCACGACGTCCACGCGGCGGGCCAAGGCCAGGGTCTCCGGGTCCCGTAGCCTTTCGGGATAGAAGGCGGTGATGCCGGTGCTGCTATGGACCACCGCCGTCGCCACCGCGTAGGGCAGTGAGAACTTGGCGGCCAACATGTTCTCCGGTTCAGGGTCGGTCATGGTGGTCGCAATGGCCGGTGTTTCCACCTTGATGCGCTCCACGTCGCTGGCGCTGAAGCTCTCCCGGCCCAACAGTGTCTGCACGCCGTCCAACACCGGGTGGTTGTACAGGCAGCAGGCGTGGAGCTTGAAGTAGTTCTGTTGGATCCGGTAGGCTCCCGGCACGCTCAGTTCTTGCACCACCGCTTCGGCGTCGAAGGACTCTCCCAAGAGAGTGTTGTAGATGTCCGAGGGGCCGTCCTCCAGGCCGGTGAACCCGCAGAGGGTCAACTGGGCCGCCATGATGCCCTGGAACCCGGAGCGGCCGGGGTACAGGTTGCGGATGGTCGCCCCTTCAAGACAGGGTGTCCAGGTGTTGGCCGGGCTCATGGAGGCGGCGATGTTGATGGCCCCGGTGATCTGGGCCGGGTCGAAACCCATCAGCTTGGCCGTCGCCACCGCCGAGCCGATGGTCCCCCAGGTGCCGTGGGAGTGGACCGTTTTCTTGACCTTGGTTCCCGTGCCGATGCGCGAGGTCACCTCGTAACCGGTGATGACGCTCTCCAGAAATTCCTTGCCGCTGGCGCCCCGTTCCTCGGCCACGGCCAGCGCCGCCGGAAGCACGTGGATGGCGGCGTGGCCACCCCCCAACCGATTGCCCTCGTCCATCTCCAGGGCCACTCCGGCGGTGGCGTTGGACAGCGCCGCGAAGACCGCGGTTGTCGAGCCCGCTTGTCCCAGAAGGGTGGCTGTTCCTTGTCCGCCGGTCTTGGCCACTAGTTGGGCCAGTTTTTCGTTCTCGGGAAGACGGCTTCCCGCCAGCATCGCGCCAAGGGTGTCCAACACCACTGTTTTGGCTGCGGTTACGGTGGTGGGGTCGAGGTCTTCCAGATGGGCGCCGCAGACGAATCGGGAAAGGCGGTCGAGGTATTCTGGCATATCGGACTCCTGGCTCAGGTTGCCTGTATTTTACCCGACTGTCATAATCCGGCAACCATGTGCGGCCCGGAACAACAGAACGAACAGCATACCTTTCAACCCTGGGTCAACCTGAAACAGCCCATGCCGATTTGGCGCAAGCTGCGACTTTTGGCCGGCAATAACTTAATCAAGCTGCGCACCAGGAAGGGATGCTGCGGCAACTTTGACCAGCCCGGCTGTTGACTGGGTGTTAGCAAGCCGCGGAGTTCCGACGGCTAGAGGGTCTAAGTTGACAGTTCCGGTTGGAAACCCTCGAAATGGCTGTCTATCAGTTTCAGGGTTTGGCCGGTCACCGTTTCTTCGCCCACTGTTTCTGTAGCACTGGACAGGCGGAGCCCTTCCCACCAGTGTTTGCCACGCCCCCGGCGGCGGCGCTGGAGTCCCATGGCGGTGAGCTGCATGCCAAAGCTGCGTTGGGAAACGTCGTCCTGGCCGGTCTCCCGGCACCACTCATGGAATCCGGCGTAGAGTTCCTTGGCGAGGACCAGGTTCTGGCTGCCGAGGTCGCACCGCTCGGCAATGAAGCCAGCCACGGCGCCGTCGATCTTCTCCGCGGGCGCCGGGTTGACGAGCACTACCACAGGCACCCTCTCATCCTCTGGGGCGTTCTCCCACAGTTTAGTGGACACAGCAACGGCTTGCTCATCGATCTCAGGGAGGTCTTCGATCCAATCGGCGAAATATTCGAGCAGGTCAAGGTACTGGGGCAGACCGCCCACGTGGTCCCAACTGAGGCCTTTGCCGTGGAGTTCGCCGGCGTCCATCAGGATGTGGATTGGTCTGACCTCAAACCGGCGGCGGTACTCAAGCGGGCAGTCCCAGACCGGGGTGAACAGGTTGGGAGAGATGGTGTTGTTCAGCAGGAACATCACGCACCGGGCCGCCTGAAGATCGGGGTTTTCTTCTTCGATCGGCAGGTTGGCAAACACCCGGTCCAGACTCCGCTGGGCCTGGATCACCGATAACGCAAACGCGGCGCGGGCCTGATTGGCCGCGCGCCGCGTCAACTCGGTCTGGTCCGGCCCGTTGCTATTCGCCGCAAAGGCGGCGAACACTTCCTCGGGGCCATCCCGGAAAAGTTGTTTGGCAGTTATCTTCTCTTCCTGGACCGCCTGCAAAAGGGCTATCGACAGGTCCAGGTTCTCTTTGACCATCCTGATCTCGTAAGCCGGCTTCACCATCACAACACCTCCCAGGCCCCACTAACTCCCGCTACACTTCCAGGTTCAGCACCACTTTAATGATCCCATCATTACGTTGATCATACATGTCATAGGCCTTTTGAACGTCGGTAAAACCCATGCGGTGAGTGATCAATTTTGAGGGGTCGCACCAGCCCCGCTCCCGGAGGGCCACCATGTGTTTGATCTGGCTGGTGGGGTCGCCGCTGCGGGCGCCGGTGGTGCCGATCATCCGCGGCTGTTTTTCCATGATCCAGCGGTGCTCGATGGGCACGAAATCGTCGGTCTGCACTCCGAAGACGATGATGGTGCCGAATTGGCGTACCAGCCTGAAGCAGTCATTGAACGTGTCGGGATAACCGGCGGCCTCAACCACCAC
>CAYMZL010000273.1:0-4116 GCA_964394825.1 uncultured Dehalococcoidia bacterium
AAGAAGCCGTCTCCCGCACCATCGAGATACTCTACGTCGACGGCACCGTGGCCGGCCTGGTCACGGAGTAAGCGGGCGGCGGTCGTACTTCTTTCGTGTAGGATACTAGTCCAGAGTCCGGGCGGGTTTTAAACCCGCCCCTACCGTCTTGTGCCGAAGCCAATAATTCGGTTCGCCCTGAGCCAGTAGAAGGGCGCGCATCAGTCGAACAATAATTGAAAGAAAATCAGGAGGGAATCATGGCCACCAAGCAGATACCGACGGAAGAACAGGTGATCGGTTGGATGGACTCGCTCAGCAACTGGGGACGCTGGGGCGACGACGACCAGATGGGCACTCTGAACCTAATCACCGACGCCAAACGGGCCCAAGCGGCCGGCCTGGTGAAAGAGGGCATCAGCGTCACCTGCTCACGTCTGATCGTCCCGGAGCACGCCGCCGACGTGACCAGCATCCCGCCGCTGCACTATATGATCCGGGCCGGCGACACGGTTCCCGCCCAGGGTGGCGGCGGGACCTCCGACTTCCTGGGATTTTCCTACCACGGGCTGACCATCACCCACCTGGACGCACTGTGCCACCAGGCCTGGAACGGCAAGCTCTACAACGGCAAGGACGCGTCGTTGGTCGGCAGCGAGACCAAGGCCACGGTGCTGGACATCGACAAGGCCCAGAACGGCATCATCACCCGGGGCGTCATGTTGGACATCGCCAAGGTGCGCGGCGTCGACTGGCTGGAGGCCGGCGAAGGCGTGTTCACCGAGGACCTGGAAGCCGCCGAGAAGGCCCAGGGTGTCAGGTTGGAGGAGGGCGACGCCCTGATGCTGCGGCTGGGCTGGTACAAGCGGCGGTTGGAGAAGGGCGCCCCAGAATCGGGCCGCCCCGGACTCCACGCCGAGACCCTGCCTTGGCTGAAAGAGCGCGGCATCTCCATCGTCGCCGGCGACGCCTCCCAGGACGCCGACCCCAGCGGCTACCCGGCCCTCGGCCTGCCGATACACCGGGTTGGCATCGTGGGCATGGGCCTGTGGCTCATCGACGCCGCCAACTGCGAGGAACTGGCGGCGGTCTGCCAACGCCTGAACCGCTACGAGTTCATGTTCATCGTGGCCCCGCTGCGGTTCAAGAACGCCACCGGCTCCCCCACCAACCCCCTAGCCGTCTTTTAGCCGGCTCGCCTCAAAACTGTCATTCTGAGGCGTCAGCCGAAGAATCTCGTTCTCACTGAAGCAACACCGACCAAGAACAAAGAGACCCCTCGCTACACTCGGGGTGACAGAGGGAGGCGTATATGGAGCCCCGATTCCATCGGGGGCACCGGCCCTTATTATCACTTTTGAGGCAAAGCCCCTCGCAGGGGGTAGGCTAGGTCAGACGAAGTCGGAGATGGGGGAGAGAACTATTCACTTGCCTTAGGAGAGAGCCCCCTACTTGCCCTCTTTGATCCAGTCGGATATCCGCTCGCCGATCATCATGGTGGTTACGTTGGTGTTGGCGCGGATGCAGTCGGGCATGATGGAGGCGTCCACAACCCGGAGGCCCTCCAGCCCGTGGACCTTGCCGTACTGGTCAACCACCGCCATCGGGTCGGAGTCCGGGCCCATCTTGCAGGTGCAGGATATGTGCTGGGAGGTGGTCACCTCACGGTACAGGTACTCGTCCAGCGCCTCGTCGGAGGCCAGTTCGGCGTCGGTGGGCTCGATGCGCTCTTGAATGATGTCTTTGAAGGCCGGGTCCTCGCCCAGAGCCACGCAGATCCGTACCGTCTCCCGCAGGCGTTCCCGGTCGAACTCCTTCTCTAGGTAGCGGTAGTCCAAAGAGGGCTGCTCCGTTGGGTCGGCGGACCGGAGCCGCAGCTCTCCGGCCCCGGCGGCCAGTTGGATACCGCTGCTCATTCTGATACCCAGGGGCGCCATCCGGTTGCCGCCACGGTTGATCCGCTCGGTGGCGAAGGATTGCATGGAGACCTTCATATCGTTGCGGAGGTTGGACCCGCCCGCGGTGTAGCGAAGGGTTGCCTGCATCCGGGGAGCGTTGCCGTCCAGCTCGACCCCGGGCTTGGTGCGCCAGGTCACGTAAACCAGCGGATGGTCGCGCATGTTTTGGCCCACCCCCGGCGCATCGTGGACCACTGGGATGCCGAACTCCTGTAGATGCGCCGCCGGTCCGACGCCGGACAGCATCAGGATATGGGGCGAGCCGATGGCCCCGGAACTCAAGATTATCTCCGAGCCTTCCACCGTGAAGTGCTCGCCGCCGCTCTCCACCTCAACCCCCGTGGCCCTCTTCCCGTCGAACAGGATGCGTCGGACGTGACAGTTGGCCCGGATGGTCACGTTGAGCCGGTGTCTGATCTGGTCCAGATAGCCCAAAGCCGTGCTCATGCGGATGCCGTTGGGGTTATTCAGCGGCGTCGGGCCCACGCCCGTCGAATCGGGGTGGTTGTGGTCGGGAGAATCAGCGTATCCGGCGGCCCGGCAGGCCAGGTAGAAGGCCTCGGTGGCCGGATGCCAGGTGTCCCGGGCGAAGCGGTGCATCACGATGGGCCCTTCCGTGCCGTGGAAGTCGTCGGAAAAGTCCGTGTCGGTCTCTATCTTCCGGAAATAGGGCAGGCAGTCCTGGTACCGCCATTCAGTGTTGCCCATCTCGGCCCAGGAGTCGTAGTCCTCGGGCACGCCCCGGAGGAAGACCTGACCGTTGATGGCGCTGGAGCCGCCGGTGACCTTGCCCCTGGGCACCAACATCTCCGGGGACTTTTCCGTGGCCTTGCCAATGAACTGCCAGTTGTGGTCGCTGACCATGATGTCGATCTCGGTTGCGTAGCCGAACTTCACTTCCTCCGGCAGGTGCTCGAAATCTGGATAGTCCGGTCCAGCCTCCAGGAGCAATACGTTGTTGTTCGGGTCTTCGGAAAGCCGGGTCGCCACGATGGACCCGGCCGAACCGGCGCCCAGAACTATATAGTCATATCTCATGTCCACTCCGGTCCTTCCGCCGCATAGCGCGGAAGGATGGGTTTTAGATCAACGCCTCTGGGGTTTGGATACCCTCCAGGTCCGCCTCGGTGGCCGGATCTTGGAGCGTCAGGCCCAGGTCGGATTGCATGTAATGGTAAACCTGCTTCAGGTGGTGGGTGCTGTGGCTCAAGATGATGTTAAGCAACTCCAACACCGTAACCTCGCCGCCGTAATGGGCTGGCACCTCCCGGTCGAAAGCCTCGCTGTTGCCGCTGTTGAGGAAGGCGACGATGTCTCCGCGCACCTTTTCGCCGTATTCAGCCATCTGATCGGCGGTATGTACGTCTTTCAAGCGCTCGTCGGAGGCCCGCATGTCCTCTTGGCTCATGCTGCCCACCTTATGGCTCAGGTAGGCCACCTCGGGGAAAGACATGATGTGGAGAATGGTGCGCCGCAGGGTCCAGGGCCGCCACGGCACCTCGGCGTCCAATTGCTCCTGGGTGAATTGGGCGGTGGTGCGGACCGCCGCGCCCAGGATCTTGCCGTATTTCCCGGCCAGCCAGTCGGTCTTGCCCGACAGGTCGATCTGGACGTTGAGCTTGAGAGCGGGGATCAGCTTCTTGGGGAAGTAGCCGATGATGACCTCTTCGTCGTCGATGATGGTCACGGGCAGCGACTTTATCCCCCGGCGGCGCAGGTCTTCGACAGCCTGTTGGTCTTCCAGTACGTTGTGGTGTTCATACTGAACACCGTTGGACTTCAGGAATTCTTCCACCGTCCGGCAACTGAATCAACCAGGTTGCGTGTAAACGTGGACGTTCATGGCACCCTCCAATCGTTGTAGCCCAGGCGTTTTAGAACGGAAAAGCCCGGGCAGGGCCTCAAAAACCATGGATATCCTAACATGAGTTTAGGCCTAAAGTTTGGGCCGGCGGGCGTGCTTGCCCTATATATGCCCCTGTGACAGACTAGACCGATTGCTGTCATGCCGATATCACCAACCACAACCCGTATCACGGCAGCCACTCCTTGAAGCTAACCGCAGCGCCCTCTGTCGCGGCAGCCCTTCTGTTGGCGCTGGCCGCCTGCACCCAGTCCAGCGGGCAGGACGCACCGGCAACAATCCCAACCACCGCCAACCCACCGGCTGCGGCCGCGA
>CAYMZL010000274.1:0-4109 GCA_964394825.1 uncultured Dehalococcoidia bacterium
GGGGCCAGTGGCGCGTCGCCAGAGACGTTTTGGTGGCCCCCACGGCACAGGAAGCCCGTGAGCGGGCCAACGCCGTGTTGGTGCGCAACTACCAACAACACCAGCAGCCCAACCGCCAGCCCAGCCTTCTGGCCGGGTCCAAGACCGACCCCAGCCTGCCCGACGAGGCCATCGACGTTGAATACATGATGGACAACATCTGGATCGTGGGCGACCCCCAGGAATGCGCCGACCAGATCCGCAACGTCTACGGCGAGGTGGGCGGTTTCGGCACCCTGCTGGCCGTCACCCAGGACCCCGACGACCACCAATGGGAGCACGAGTGCCTGGAGCTCCTGAAGAATGACGTCGGCCCCCGGATAGCCGACCTGGGGTAAGCGGCGCAACCGTGATTTGCAAAGGCCCCGTTCTTCGGAGGAAGGACGGGGCTTTTTGGTTTGCGTGGCGATCATCCCCGCGCAAGTCGCCATGAGTGTAGCAAAGGGTCTCGTTGCTGGCTGAGCAGTGGTTTTCCAGCCGCAACGAGATTCTTCGGCTGCCGCCTCAGAATGACAGGGATCTTTAAGGGACCGGCAGGTATTTGGGTCAGGGCTCAGTCCAGGGGGCACTCGGGGGCTTCTTGACCGTTGTTGCCGTCGCGGAACTCGGGTATGACGTGTTTCCCGAACATCTCGATCGACTTCATCACATCCTTGTGACCCACCGTCTCGGTGGCCATCAGGAATTGAAGCTCGTCCACGCCGGTGGCCTCATGCAGTTTGGCTCCCCTGATGCAGGCCTCCGGGTCCCCGGCCACGATGATGCCCCGGTCCGCCATGGTCTCGGCGTCGAACTCCTCCCAGACCTTCTGGGCCAAGGCGCCGCCGCCCGACAGGTCGAGAGTGGCCGCCGTATCAGACCCGGCAGAGGTCTCCTTGACGTCAACGTACCGGGAGAAATTCTGGACCAGGTGTTCGGGGATGCCGCCCCACTGTTCCAGCAGCCGTTCGTAGATATCCTTCTGGTCTTGAACGTAGGGCCGTCCCGGACCGAAGAAGGTCTTCAGCGACTGGGCCGACAATTCCTGGGTGGTTTTGTTGTCCTCGCCGCAGAGACCGAAGCATGAATTCAGCCACTTGTTGTTGATGAAAGCGCCCACCGGGTCGGCCTCTTTTATGGCAGTCTTGTATCTCCTGATCTCCGGCTCCAAGACCGAGGGAGCGTTCACGCCCAGGGCCATGACTCCGATCCCCTTTTGGGCGGCAAGTTCGTAGGTCGATGATTGCAGGGCCGCCACCCAGATGGGCGGATGGGGCTTCTGGTAGGGCTTGGGCAGCACCTGACGGGCGGGCACGTTCCAGAACTTGCCCTCGAATTCGAAATAGTCCGCCTCCCAGATCTTGGGAATCATGCTCAGGGCCTCGTCCCACATCTCCCGGGTGTTGCGGGGGTCGATGCCCATGCCCAACTGCTCGTAGGGAGCGGAGCGTCCGGTGCCGAACTCGACGCGGCCATGGGACAGTTGGTCCACCATGGCCACCCGTTCCGCGACCCGGACCGGGTGGTGGTAGGGCAGGATCACCACGCCAAAGCCCAGGTGGATGCGCTTGGTCAACCGACTGAGAGCGCCGAATATGACCTCGGGACAGGGCGACTCGGAAAAGGTGGTCAGGAAGTGGTGTTCCACGAACCACACCGAGTCGAATCCCATCTCGTCCGCCAGGATGCACTGTTCGATGGTTTCTTCGATGACCGCGTGGTCGTCGAGCACGGGCCGTTGCATCTCGTAGGCCAGTGAGAATTTCATGGCATTCCCCTTAAGACACGGCTAGGACACGAATAGGCTGGGAGGGAGTCGCGCCAATTCTAATGGCAACGCCAGCCAACGGCAACCGTGGCCGGTAAAAGCGGTTAGCCTTTAGACCTTGGTATGAATCCGAGATAAATGTTATACTGATATTGATAAATCATACAAAAGAGAGATTGTCATACTATGCCTAATGTGGTTGGACAAAAAGGTCAAGTGGTAATTTCCAAAGAGTTCAGGGACAAATTGGGCGTGGAGCCAGGCTGGATGGCGGTCCAGACTGTCGTCGATGGCCACCTGGAGATACATTTTTTCCCACCGGAGCACAATCGGTCGTTGCTGGGTTGTCTAGCGCCATATACGGATGTAGTGGTCCAACCGGGTGAGGAATGGGATAAAGCGAGGGAGAAAGCCTGGGAGGCTGCGGCCTGGGATAGAGTGAAAGGGTGGGAGCAAGGCTCGTGAGCGGATTTCTGGATACTTCCATGGTGGTCCGGTATTTGGTTCGTGACGTGCCTGAAATGGCCGAACAAGCCGCCGGAGTCATTGATGGCGCAGCAGATTTCTGGATCACGGGCGTGGCATTGGCTGAGGTCAGCTATGTGTTGAGATCGGCGTACCAAATGCCTAGAGAGATAGTTATCGACCATCTCATGGCATTCCTTGGCAAGCAAAATATCGATTGCTATGGACTGGACAAGGGAACGGTCCTACAGGCATTGCTCATGTGCCGGCCATCGGGGCGGACTTCGATCGCCGATGCAATGATCTGGGCGGCGGCTAGGAGTTCAGGCCGGAACGTCGTCTATTCCTTTGACTCCAGGTTCCCCACCCAAGGAATCGAAGTGCGGGCCGCACTATGACCCACGAGCCCGCCCCTACCCGCCTTTGATCAGCACCACTTCGTGTTGGACCGGGGAACTGGCGAAGGGCCCCTCGGCCGACATGAACACGTCGATCTCCGAGCGGACGCCGAACTCGGGCAGGTAGATGCCCGGCTCGATGGAGAAGCAAACGCCCGGGATTATACGGCGGGTGTCGTGGGTCTCGAAGCTGTCCAGGTTGACCGCCTCGCTGTGGACCTCGAAGCCGATGCTGTGGCCCAGCCGGTGGGTGAAGTACTCGCCGTAGCCGTGGTTGGCGATGAACTCCCGGGCCACCTGGTCGGCCTGCCAGCCCAAGACGGCGGTTCCCTGGCTGTGGGCGTCTTTCAAGTAGCTCAACGCGGCGTCACGGGCCCCAATCACGATGTCGAATATCTCCTGCTGCCGTTGTGGCACGGTGTCCCCCACGTAGGCCACCCAGGTGATGTCGGCGTAGACGCTGCCCTCGGCCACGCCCTTGGCCCAAAGGTCGATCAGCAGCCAGTCGCCCGGTGTGATGGCGCTGGTTCTATCGGCCGAAGGTTCGTAGTGGGGGTCGGAGGCGTTGGCGTTAACGGCCACGATGGGGCCGTCGGGGGAAGCGATACTTTCCTCGGCGAACCGCTGGCGGATGAACTCGGCCACCTGAAATTCGGTTACTCCCTCCGCCAGGCGTTCCCCGGCGTAGACAAAGGCTTCGTTCACGATCCGCCCCAGCTTGTCCGCGGTGGCGCGGTGGTCGGCCAATTGCTCGGGCGTCCACTGGTGGGTGGCGTATTGCATCAGGTCGGCGGAAGAGATCACCTCGGGGCCGATGCCCCGCACCAATTCCACGGTGCCGGCGTCCACCCTGGACACGCGAGGCAGGGTATTCTCGGGGGAATACTCCATGGCGACCCGGCTCACCCCGGAAAGGAGGCCCCGTAGCGCCGTCAGCATGGAATCGCGGCTGCTGTAGACCGTCAGCTCAACTCCGGACTCGGCGAACTTCCCGGCGTCGACGTGGTGGACCAGCAGGCTCGGTTCTCCTTCGGCGGGAAGGTAGAAATAACAGGGGCGGGTGACATGCCCCGATGACGATATGACCTGCCAGAACACCGGGTTGGCCTGGCGGTAGTCGTAGACCAGCCAGCCGGGGATCCCCTCCTGGGAGAGGTATTCCTGGGCTGTGCGGTATATCTCTTGCTGTTCCATGGTCTGGGCCGAGGGTCCTTTGCCGGTTCGCTTTTGTTTAGTTGATCGTCTGGCGCATGCCGCCGTCAAGCACCACGCTGGTGCCGGTGATGAAAGAGGCCCGGTCGGAGGCCAGGTACGCGACCAAGTCGCCCACTTCCTCGGGCTTGCCCAGCCGCCCCATTGGGATGGCGGAAACCGTGTCCTTCATCAAATCATCGAAGGACTTTCCGGAATCCTGGGCCTCGGACTCAAAGGAAGCGGTCAAGTAGTCCGTTTGCACCGGG
>CAYMZL010000275.1:0-4107 GCA_964394825.1 uncultured Dehalococcoidia bacterium
CCCCTTTTTGAGTTCGAGGACCTGGGCCTGATCGAGGTCAAGGGCAAGTCCGAACCTGTCCGCGCCTATCGTGCCATCGGCCCCAAGGCGGCACCCGGCAGGTTGAGGGGCATCGAAGGCCTCAGTTCTCCTCTGATTGGGCGTGATGGTGATATTAACGTGATGCGTCAAGTCTTGGTTAAGCTCTGCCAAGGCAGCGGAGGCATAGTCTGCCTGATCGGCGAGGCGGGGATCGGCAAGAGCCGCTTGATAGACGAGCTGCACGCCGAATGGGTAAAGATCGCTGGCGAGGAGGCTCCCTGGGTCGTAAGCCACGGAGTTTCTTACGACACAACGCGCCCGTATGGGTTGTTTATGCAACGCATACTTCAGATCTTTGGGGTGGGTGATAACGACTCTCGGGAAGCGGTGCGCGAGAAAGTCGCCATAGCGCCCGTCGGCGTTCCACCCCAGGTCCATGCGTTGGTAGTCCGCACATTGGAAGCGTTGTTGGCCTTTGGACCGGATTCAAGCGGCCCACAACTACAAGGCGAAGCACTCCAACGGGAGCTGTACGACGCCTGCCACGGTATGTGGCGCGAATTCGCAACTATTGCGCCCACAGTCCTGGT
The DNA here is from genome assembly GCA_964394825.1 of uncultured Dehalococcoidia bacterium. Lineage (GTDB taxonomy): Bacteria > Chloroflexota > Dehalococcoidia > Lucifugimonadales > UBA3495 > UBA9611. Next base: position 612 of record CAYMZL010000275.1, read on the forward strand.
GCTGGACGATCTGCAATGGGCCGACCCCGCGTCGGTGGAACTCCTGATCGATTTGTTTCACCTGGTTGATGAGGTCCCGTTACTGTTGCTATGCTCCTTCCGTCCCGACCGCCAGTCTCCGGCCTGGCGGGTAAAGCAGACCGCCGAGACCGACTTACCTCACCGCTACACAGAGATCGTACTGAACGCGCTGTCTGACGAGGACAGCGATGTACTGTTTGGAAACCTCCTTGACATCTCTGATTCGCCACCTCAGCTTCGTCAGATAATTCTGGCAAAGACCGAGGGCAATCCGCTTTACGTGGAGGAGTTTACCCGTACCCTCATCGATTCGGGCGCTGTAATGCGCGACGAGACGGGTCTGCATTGGAGCCCAGAGGCCAGGGTCGAGGATATCCCCATCCCCGAGACCTTACAGGCGTTGCTCACTTCGCGGATCGACCGGCTTGCCGAGGACGCCCGCCGCACCTTGCAACTGAGCTCGGTGATTGGGCGGTCCTTCTACCACCGGGTGTTGGAGCGGATCTCCGACCCTGACACCGTTCTCGACCGAGAGATCAGCACCCTGCAACGGTCGGAACTGATCAGGGAGGCCGGCCGGGTGCCGGAACTGGAGTACAGCTTCCGGCACGACCTGACCCGTGACGCGGCCTACAGCTCCATATTGCTCCGCGCTAGAAAGGAGTTCCACCAGCGCGTGGGCGAGACCGTGGAGGACCTGTTCAGCGACAGACTTGAAGAGCAGGCCCACCTCTTGGCCCATCATTTCTATGAGGCCGGGGCCGACGAACGGGCGCTTCAGTATTCGTTGATGGCCGGAGAATCGGCCGCGAGGCTCCACGCCCACCAGGAGGCCAACTCCCACTACTCCCGGGCCATCGAGCTATTGGAGCGGGTGGAATCCGACAACCAGCAGAAGACCGCCGTCTACGTGGCCTGCGGCCGGGCACTGGAACTGATGGGTGATTACGACGAGGCGCTGACTAACTATCAGAAACTGGAGGATCTGGGCACGTCCCAAGGCGACCAGGCCTTGGAATTGGCGGCCCTGGTGTGTCAAGCGACGGTCCTCGCCATTCCATCCCACACTGCTGATGCCGCACGTTGCCGGGAACTTTCAGAACGCGGGCTGACTCTGGCCCGGGAATTGGAGGACCGCCAGGCGGAATCCAAGGTCCTATGGAATCTGATGTTGGTCGCGTATTACAAAGAAGAGAACCGGGATGCGGCCGTAAGTTACGGTGAGCAGTCCTTGGCCATCGCCCACGAGCACGGGCTCGAGGAGCAATTGGTGTTCACCCTGACCGATATCGCCAAAGCCTATTTCACGGTTGGCAGGGAGGAAGATGCGTGGGCCGCGCTGCGGGAGTGTGACGATCTGCTGCGCAAGCTGGGTAACCTGCCGATGCTCATCGACAGTCTGATTACATCTGCCGGCGGCCACTACTTCCTGGGTGGCTTCGCCGATGCACTGGCTTCCGCTGAGGAGTGCGCCGAGGTCAGCAAGTCCATCGGCAATGTCCGAGGGCAGGCGGTCAGCCTCTACGTGCTGGGGGCGGTCTACATGGAATTGGGTGAGATCGGGAAGGCCATCGCCGCTTTGGACGAAGCTATTCCGCTGGTCAAGCAGATAGGTTTCCATCCCCCGTTGACGGCCCAATTACGGCTGGCTCTATATCGTGGCATGATTGGGGACACCGATGGTGGTTTAGCCTTGGCCGGCAGCGCCTTGGAAGATGGTGACGCCCGGCAATTCGCCCTGGCCGCGATGGCCCAGTCTCATCTGAGTGCCGGGGACAATTCCAAAGCCCTAGAAATGATTGCCGAGGCCTGCAAGGAATTCGAGAACGGGGATTCAGAACCCAAGGCGGGATACTCTATCTTCCAGGTTGTCGAGGGTGATGTCCTGCTGGCCAACTCGCGTTACGACGACGCCCTGACACTGGCTGAGCGCACCATCGCCGTGTTGGAGGAAACGGGACAGCGCGTTGGTCTGCCCGACATGCTTCGCTGCAAAGGAGAGGCGTTGACCGGCCTGGACCGCCTTGACGAAGCCCAAACGGCCCTGGACCAAGCCCTTTCCGAGGCGGAGTCCCAAGACTCGCGGCGTGCTCTGTGTCATATCCTGCCGGCCTTGGCGGCTTTGGCCGAGCGGCGGGGGGACCCGGACCAAGCGAAGGAGTTGCGCCTTCGGGCCCGGGATATCGTGGAAGAAATCGCGGACCGGGCCGGGTCCGAGGAGATGCGGGTCAGGTTCATGAACTCGGCCAAGATAAAGGCTTTGATGAGCGCCCTGTAGGCGCGATAGGCCCGGATAGCCAGACCCGTTAAGTTATGTCGAGGTAAACCATGCGTGTTGCAGGCAAAGTAGCCCTGATCAGCGGCGGCGCCGGAGGGATCGGCGCGGCCACGGCCAAGTTGCTGGCCAAAGAGGGCGCTGCCGTGGTGATCGCCGATCTCCTGGAGGATGAAGGCCGGGCGGCCGAGGCGCAGATCGCCGAGTCCGGGGGCCGGGCCTTGTTTGTGCACCTGGACGTCACCAGCGAAGAGAGTTGGCGGAACGCCGTTCAGGCGGCGGTCTCCAGTTTCGGCAAGCTGGACATCTTGGTCAACAACGCAGGTGTCAGCCACCGCTCTGGTGTGGAGGAAACCACCTCCGAGGCTTGGGACAAGGTCATGGACGTTAACGTGAAAGGGGTGTTTCTGGGCACCCAGGCGGCCATCCCCGAGATGCGCAAGGCCGGGGGAGGGTCCATCATCAACATCTCGTCCATCTACGGCCTGGTGGGCAGCGGAGGTTCGGCCGCCTACCACGCCTCCAAGGGCGCGGTCCGCATCTTCAACAAGTCCACCGCCATCCAGTACGCGTCCGAGAATATCCGGGCCAATTCGGTCCATCCCGGCTTCATCGACACCCCGATGACCCGCGCCCATCACGACAACCCCAATATCCACAAAGAACGGGTCGCCAAGACGCCCATCGGCCGCATGGGGCAGCCCGAAGACATCGCGGCGGGCATCCTGTACCTGGCCTCGGACGAGTCGTCCTTCGTCACCGGCGCCGAACTGGTGATCGACGGCGGCATGACCGCCGCCTAAGCCGCCGGCACAGCCGGGTTTTCATGTGGGGCCGACGCGCGGCGTGGCGGACGCTGTGTCGACTGACCCGGCACGTAGGGGCACGGCACTGCCGTGCCCCTACGTGGTGTGGACCTCGGCTCCGGCGCGCCCATTGGGTTGCGCCAGAGAAGGGCTGTGCCTATAATTTAGCTTGTCCCAACGGCCAGGGGCGGTTAGCTCAGTGGTTAGAGCGCCTCGTTCACACCGAGGAGGTCGGAGGTTCGACCCCTCCATCGCCCACCATGCAGTTAGGACCGCTGGAGTCGAGGCCGTCAGCCTGGCTCTTCCGTGCCGAGGTGGCGGAACGGCAGACGCGCTGCGTTCAGGGCGCAGTGTCCTTACGGATGTGTGGGTTCAAATCCCTCCCTCGGCACCA
>CAYMZL010000276.1:0-4071 GCA_964394825.1 uncultured Dehalococcoidia bacterium
GTGCAACGACCTCCTAAGTTAAACATCAATCCTAAGAAGTAGGGGCGGGTTTCAAACCCGCCCCTACACGCATCAACCCATTCCCAGATTCGCAGGCCACGGGACACGCAAGACGGCTCGTTCAGGGCTATTCCAAAGAGTCGGTGACCGTGACCTGGGTCTCGTCGTCCAACCTGAACTCAAACTCCACCGGCCCCTGGTCGGGGAACACAGAGCGGTCAACGGTCACCATGGTCATGGGCGCAAACAGATAGGGATATTCCCGGCCCTGTGCGTCTTCATCAAGCTCCAGTTCCACCACGGCCCGGTTTCCATCGATCTCCAGACCAACCACCGACAGCGGGTCCCCCTGGACCGGCAGCCACATCAGATACACCGCCAGGACCACCGAACCGGGAAACTCGGGCCGGCTCAGTGTGGTGCTGGTGCCACGGGTGCGTTTGTTGATCACCGTGCGGTTAAATTCGTCCATCTCCTGGGCGCTGGTTATGATTACCGCCCTCAATTCCCGGGCGAATGCGTTGGCGTTCTGCTCGTTCAACGGCGAGACCCAGCCGCTGTTCACGTAACGCCACAGGGGAAGGCCGGCGGCCGCTTGGGCGGTCTCCTGGGAGACCCCGGTTGTTTCAGTTTGATCGGGCGCCACGGCGGGCGCCGCCGTGCCGCCGCCGCAGGCAGCAAGCAGAAAAGTAGCCACGATGGCGGTCAGGACCGTTGGATATATGGCCGGCATTGATCCTTCTTGGATACGGGGTGCGAGGGCGACGGGGCGGTGGGCCGGAGACGGCGGAGTCCAAGTCTGTTCGGGTTGGGTCCGGCCTTAGACCCACCTCAGTTTCTAGCTACGTATGATATCAAAGTTCAGGTTTCCAGCGCACGACGCCGTAGCTGGAGAAAGCCTGGAATTGAAAATACCGGTAGACCGAATAGCCTACTCTTGTAAATCCAATTCTCCACTGTCAAACTAAAGCTATGCGCATCGGCGATTTTGAATTTCAAGAGCCCCTGCCGGAGCTTAAAGACCCCCATGTACTGGCGGTCCTCAGGCCGTGGATCGACGTGGGAAACGTGGGAACCCTGGCCCTCAGACGTCTGGAGCGCCATCTCAAGTCCAAGGAGATCGGACGGCTGGTTAGGCCGGGGCGCTATTACGACTTCACACGCTACCGTCCAAAATCGATCTTGAAAGAGGGATTGAGGGAGTACAGCATACCGTCCACCACCGTCAACGCCTGCGTCCGGGAGCACGGTCCCGACCTCATCACCCTGCACCTGTTGGAGCCCCATCTCTACGGTGAGGACTACACCGACTCCGTCATCGAGGTCCTCAAGCATTTCGGGATCAAGCGTTACTCCATGATCGGCGCGATGTACGACATGGTGCCCCACACCCGTAAGTTGTTGGTCTCGGGAGGGACGGTGGACTCCGGCAACGAGGATGAATACAAACTGGTTGGCGTGCGCCCCAGTGACTACGAAGGGCCCACGACCATCACCTATCTGATCTCCAAGACCGTCGAGGAGATGGACATCGAGACCCGCATCTTTGTCGTCCACCTGCCCCAATACTTCCAGGTTGAAGAGGACTTCACTGGAACGGCGCGGCTGATGGAGATTCTGTGCACCCTCTATGGGCTGCCCAGCCGCCTGGCGGACCAAGAACGGGGACGCCAGCAGTACGCCTCGCTGCAGAACATCGTCTCAGACACTTCGGAGGTCGCCGGTCTCCTGGAGCGGCTGGAAGAGCGCTACGACCGGGAGAACCAGGCAGACAGCGCTTCGACCACCCCGCTTTCCCCCATGGTCGAAGAGTTCCTGCAGGGCCTGGGCCAAGACCCGGGTCCAAGCGTGGACCTGGATCCCGATTCCGATCAAGACCCGGACCTTGGCGACGACCCGTCCGACGAATAGCCCGCCGTCTCCTCTCACCGGAATAACACGTGCCCGCCACTCCCTCTCCCGACCTTGACCCTGCTTACTTAGATCCCGTCGCGTTGACGCAGCGGCTGGTGCGTTTCGACACCACCAACCCGCCGGGCAACGAAGGGCAGTGCATCGAACACATCAAGTCACTGCTGGACGGCGCGGGCATTCAGAACCAGGTTCTCGCCAAAACACCGGGCCGTCCCAACCTCATCGCCCGCCTGCCCGGCGACGGCAGCGCGCCTCCTCTGCTGCTCCAAGGCCACGTCGACGTGGTGCCCGCGGACCCGGCCCATTGGCGGCAACCACCCTTCGGCGGAGACCTGGTGGACGGCTACCTCTGGGGGCGAGGCTCGCTGGACATGAAGAGCGGCATTGCCATGATGCTCTACGCCATGATCCGGGCCAAGGCCGATGGGATGACACCCGCCGGCGACATCGTGCTGGCCCTGGTCTGCGACGAAGAGGCGGGCGGGGACCTGGGCGCCCGGTATCTGGTTGAGAATCATGCTGAGCAATTCGACGGGGTCAGATACGCCATCGGCGAGTTCGGCGGGTTCAGTTTCAACCTGGGCCGCCGCCGGTTCTACCCCATCATGGTCTCGGAGAAACAGGTCTGCCATCTTCGGGCCACGTTCCGGGGTGTGAGCGGCCACGCCTCACTGACCCAACGGGACAACCCGATGACCGGGCTGGCCCGGTTCCTGCGGCGGGTCCAGTCCAGTCAACTTCCCGTCCACGTAACACCCGAAGCCCGGATGATGTTTCAGGCCATCGGCAAGCACCTGTCCCTGCCGGGCCGCGCCGGGATCGCGGCCCTGCTGAACCCCCGCTTCACCGCCCTCGCCCTGAGGCTGCTGGGGCCTAGGGGCCAATTCTTCGAACCGTTGTTCCGCAACACGGTCGCTCCCACGGTGGTGCGCGGCGGCGAACAGATAAATGTCGTGCCCAACGAGGTATCCGTGGACTTGGACGGACGGCTCCTCCCGGGCCTTGGTCCAGAGCAGTTGGTATCCGAATTAGCTGAGGTCGCCGGGGCCGGTCCCGAGGCCCCGATCAATATCGAAGTGCTGCGGTACGACGCCGGTCCGGCGCGGCCCGACCTGGGTCTGTTCGATACCCTGAGCAGCGTGTTGAAGGAGGCCGACCCAGAGGGCATACCCGTGCCCATGCTCATGCCTGCGGCGACCGACGGCCGGCTATTTGCTCGACTGGGCATCCAGACTTACGGATTTCTGCCAATGCTGCTGCCAGAGACGTTGGATTTCGCCGCGGCCATTCATGGTCCCGATGAGCGTGTGCCGGTGGAGGCCATCAACTTTGGCGCGGGTGCGGTTTACCGCCTGCTGCAACGGTATGGACGCAGCCCGTAGGCGGGTGTGGGATAGGCCCGATTCTGATTGACGTTGCATAGGGGCTATGCTAGAGTGAATCGACCTATCTTTCATGTAAATGGTGAGGATTTTATCGGAGGTTACAGAGCATAGCTAGACAATACCGGGTCAACGAGCGGATAAACAGCCCCAAGGTAAGAGTCATCGGCGACGATGGGGCCCAGCTCGGTGTGATGGACCTCGCCCGTGCGCTACAACTGGCGCGCGACGCCGAAGTGGACTTGGTTGAGGTGGCTCCCAACTCCGATCCCCCTGTCTGCAGGCTACTGGACTACGGCAAACTCCTATACCTCACCTCGAAGAAAGAACGCGAGTCCAAGAAGGGCCAGAGAAGCACCGAGCAGAAAGAGGTGCGCTTCCGGCCCAATATCGGGACTCATGACCTGGACGCCAAGACCCGAAAGATCCGCGAGTTCATTGGCGCCGGGTCCAAGGTCAAGCTCACGGTCCGCTTCCGCGGGCGCGAAGCTGCCCACCAGCAGTTGGGCCTCTCGGTCCTCAAGCGGGTGGCCGACGAACTGAAGGACGAAGTGCGCTTGGAGCGTCCCCCGGCCATGGAAGGGAGGGCGCTGTCCATGGTGTTGATTCCGGCCCTCCCGAAGACCGAGAAGGCTGTGGAAGACGCCCCAGAAGATAAAAAGACGAAGAAGGCTGCGGTAGCCGCCCCCGAAGATAAAAAGACGAAGAAGGCTGCGGAAGCCGCCCCGGAAGATAAAAAGACGAAGAAGGCTGTGGCAGCCGCCCCCGAAGAAGA
>CAYMZL010000277.1:0-4044 GCA_964394825.1 uncultured Dehalococcoidia bacterium
ACCCCGACGCTCGTTCTAAAGGGCTGGTTTTGGGTGCTTTCTGAGACAGGCTCTTGAAACCCGCCCCTACGTCTTTGAGGTCATGTTCCGACCAAGGAGGTCGTTTCCCTAACCACCGTTTCGAATGAAATCCGCGATACGCTCCCCAATCATCATGGTCGTTACGTTGGTGTTGGCGCGGACGCAGTTGGGCATGACCGATGCGTCGGCTATCCGCAAGTTTTCCAGACCGTGGACGCGGCCGTGCTGGTCGACCACGGCCATGTCGTCCGAGGCGGGGCCCATCTTGCAGGTGCCGGAGATGTGCTGCCCCGTGGTGACGTCCCGGGCGCAGAAGGCGTCCAAGGCGTCGTCCGAGGCCATCTCCTCGTCGGTGGGCTCGATGCGGTGCTCGACAATGCCCTTGAAGGCCCCGTCCTCGCCCAGGCTGACACAGGTGCGCACCAACTCCCGCATCCGCTTCCGGTCGAAGGGGTCCCGCAGGTACCGGTATTCCAGCGAGGGCTGCTCGTTGGGATCGGTGGAGGTCAGCCGGAGTTCCCCGGCGCTCATGGCCAGGTCCAGTAAGCCCAGCATGCGGATGCCCAGGGGCTCCATGCGCTCTCCGCCGCGGTCCACCCGCTCGGTGGCGTAGGACTGCATCAGGATCATCAGGTCGTTGCGCAGGTCCGACCCTTCGGCGGTCCACCGCAGACCCATCTGCACCCTCGGGGCCAAACCGTCCAGGGGATAATCCTCTTTGGTCTTGAAGGTCACGTAGATCATGGGGTGGTCGCGTAGGTTCTGGCCCACTCCGGGCAGGTCGTGGACCACTGGGAGCCCCATCTCCCGCAGGTGCGTCGAGGGGCCAACGCCCGACGGCAGCAGGATATGAGGCGACCCGAGGGCGCGGGAACGGAGGCCGATCGGATCGGTTTCTGGGAAGACGTTTCCCCCGCCACTCTCGACCTCCACGCCAACGGCTTTCTTGCCCTCAAAGATTATCCGCCGGGTGGCGCAGTTGGCGCGGATGGTCAGGTTGAGCCGGTGCCGGGCCGGGCTCAGATACCCCAGGGCGGTGCTGAACCGGATGCCGTTGGGGTTGTTGAAGGGGATGGGGCCGATTCCCGAGGCCTCGGGGTGGTTGTGGTCCGGGCTTTCGGGAAAGCCGGCGGCCCGGCAGGAAGCCTGGAAGGCCGCTTGGTCGGCCAATAGCTCATCGGTTTTGAACCGGCGGGCGATTATCGGGCCCTCCGAGCTATGAAAATCGTCGTCGGGGAAGTCGGTGTCCGTCTCGATCTTCCGAAGGTACTGGAGACACTGGGGAAAGCTCCACTCGTCGTTGCCCATGGCCGCCCAGGAGTCATAGTCCTCGGGCACTCCCCGAAGAAAGACCTGGCCGTTGATGGCGCTGGAGCCGCCGGTAACCTTGCCTCGGGGGACCATCATGGGCGGGGACGTCTCGGTGGCCTTGCCCCAGAACTGCCAGTTGTGGTCGCTGGTCATGATGTCGGTGGCGGTGGCGTAACCGAACTTCACCTCGTCGGGCAGTTGCTCGAACTCTGGGTAGTCCGGCCCCGCCTCCAACAGCAAGACGGAATGCTCTGGGTCCTCGCTGAGCCGGGAAGCCATGATTGAACCGGCCGAGCCGGCCCCGGCAACGATCGTGTCGTACTTCATATCCGCTCTCCCTATCTCTTCGTCTGGTGGCGCAGGCCAAGATAATACTGGCGGCCCCATGCAGCGTCAACCAGGACTCTCAGGGCAGGTCATCCAGGGTCCAGCCACGATTGACAACATGGCGCGCGCCATTAAAATGGCAGAAGCCAATCTGAACCAAGGACTGCAACCATGCTTAAGTATTTCGGCACCCTGTACGCCGGACACGTCGACCTGGGTGATCTCGGCTTGGGCGCCACGGCCCTCAACGACCGGCGCTTCGATAACGACCACCTTATGACCATCTTCGACCGGGTGGAGCAGATGGTCAAAGTGATGGATGACCTGGGCTACCACAGCTTCTGGGCCGCGGAGCACCACTTCCAGCACGAGGGCAACGAGGTCATTCCTAATCTGCTGCTCCTCTACGTGCACCTGGCCAACCTGACCAAGCAATTGAAATTCGGTTGTGGGTTCAACATCAACCCCATGTGGCACCCCCTGCGGCTGGCGGAGGACTACGCCACCGCCGATATCCTGACCGGCGGACGAGTGATCTTCGGCGTGGGACGCGGCTACCACTCCCGGGAAGTGGACACCTTCGGCGTTCCCAGCACCAACTCGGACAACGACGCCAACCGCGAGATGTTCGAGGAACAGGTCGAGATCATCATGAAGGCCTTCAACGAGGAGTCCTTCTCCTTCAAGGGCAAGCACTACACCCTCCCACCCGAGGTCCCCTACCGGGGCTACACCCTGAAGGAGATCACCCTGGTGCCGCGGCCCAAGCATCTGCCGGTGGAGACCTGGCAGCCCATGGTCAGCGCCAGTCAGCGCGCCATGGACTTCATGGCCAAGCACAACATCCAGGCCATCATCGGCGGCGGCGCCGTCACCGGCGGTCCATCCGATGATGTGATCAAACGTTGGACCGATACCCTGGCCGACCACGGCTACAGTGATGTCCAGTTGGGCAGCCGGCTGGTGCTTGGTTTGCCCACGTTTATCGCCGACAGTGAGAAAGAGGCCATCAACCAGTCCAGGAAGTACCTGGAGGAGGACATGAAGATGTTCGCCCCCCTGGGCTTCTTCCGCGCCTTCACCCCGGAGATGATCGACGCCCTGGGCGACCCCAAACGGGCCCCCACCGCCGGACTGCCCACCATGGAAGATACCGTGGCCGCGGGCGCTTGGGTCTGCGGCACCGCCGAGCACGTCACCGAGCGCATCATGGAGGTCCAGGACAAATACCCCGGACTTGAGTACATGCACGTGGGTTGTTGCCGTCAGGGCACGCCCCTGGACGTGATGATTGAACAGCTCGAGCGCTTTGGCAAAGAGGTCATGCCCAAGTTCGACGTGGCGATACCCGCCTAAAGGCCGGACCTCTAGCTTTCACGCCGCCGAGTAGATGCAAGAGCGCCGGAATGGGGACCCGTTCCCTTCCGGCGCTCTGATTTCGCCCTCCGCCTGACGCCACCAGGTCTCCATCAGGTTTATTGATAGATCAGCCGGCAAAGGGATTGAATGGACGCCACATTAGGCTGGGGCTCCGACGTTCTGGTCTGGAATGCCGTGGTCCTCACCGCCGTCTCGCTGGCGGTGGGATTGCTGGGAGGGTTCGTGGGGCTGGCCCTGGGAACCATGCGTCTCCCCGCGATGCTGCTTATGGGACTGGCTGCTCCAACGGCCGGCGGCACCAACATCCTGGTCAGCAGCATCAGCTCCATCTTCGGCGCCATCAGGCACGTGCGCGAAGGGCGGGTCAACTTCCGGCTGGTGCTGATCATGGGCGGTCCGGCCTTCGCCGGGGCGTTCGCCGGCGGGTTCCTGGGAGGCCGGGTCTCCGAATCCATCCTCCTTACCGCCGCCGGATTGTTGGTGTTGTGGCAGGGAGTGGAACTCAGTACCAGGGGCAAGCGAGTCACCGCCGCCGGTGGGGATGGCGGCGGGGCGCCGTACACCGGGAGGCGTCTGCTGCTGGGCGGGGGACTGGGCCTGGCGGTGGGCCTCTTGGGCGGCGCGGTAGGTCTCATACTTGGCAGCATCCGCCTGCCGGCGTTGATCAGAATCCTGAAGGTAGACCCCCGGATCGCGGCGGGCACCAACCTGGTCATCGGCTTCGTGATGGGCTCCCTGGGCTGGGTGGGCCACGCCCTGCACGGCCAGGTCGACTACCAGCTTCTATTGCTCATGGGCGCCGGGGCCGCCTTGGGCAGCTACTACGGGGCAAAGCTCACCGGGAAGGTGGAACTGACCACCCTGGTCGGCGCCATGGGCTACGTGCTCTTGGCGGTCGGCGCGATACTGGTGTGGCGGGGTCTTACCGCGTAACCCCTGGCACAGCAAGCACAAACATGAGTCATCCCGAATTTCACTCGATTGAACATCCCCGAGTGGCCCGTC
>CAYMZL010000278.1:0-4037 GCA_964394825.1 uncultured Dehalococcoidia bacterium
AGATCCGCCGCAAGAAGGGTGAGCATAAAGACGTTTTCCAGGCCGCCCGTCACTCCGGGTTCGTCCGCATCAGGGTCAACGGCGAGATCCTAATGCTGGACGAGATGGGGGACCTGGACCTGGACAAGAAGAAATGGCACTACGTTGAGTTGGTCATCGACCGCTTGATCATCCGGCCCGAGACCGAGACGAGCCGGGTGGCCGAATCGGTGGAGACCGCCCTGCGTGAAGGCGACGGCGTGGTCGAGGCCCATGTGGAGGGCGGCGACACCCTGGTATTCTCCGAGCAGTTCGCCTGCGCCAAGTGCAACACCAGCCTGCCGGAGATCGAGCCCCGCACCTTCAGCTTCAACAGCCCCCACGGCGCCTGCGCCGATTGCACCGGGCTGGGCTACAAGCTGGCCTTGGACCCCGAACTGATCATCACCAACAAGGAACTTTCCCTTTCCCAAGGGGCCATCACGCCGTGGACCCGGGGCGGTCCATCCAGCAGTTGGTACATCAGCCTGATGGAATCGGTGGCCCAGGCCAACGGCTTCTCCTCCAAAACGCCGGTGAAAGACCTGGACCAGAAACACATTGACCTGATTCTCTACGGCAACGACGAAAAGAAGGTCACCGTCCGGCACCGGACCCACCGGGGCAGGACCTATTCCTGGGACACCAACTTCGAAGGTGTGATTCCCAACCTGCAACGCCGCTACAAAAGGACCGAGTCCGACTACATGCGCCATCAGATCGAGCGTTATATGTCGGCCCGTCCCTGCCAGTCCTGCGGCGGTAAGCGGTTGCGGCCCGAGGCCCTGGCCGTAACGGTCTGCGGCCTGGGGATCATGGAGGTCTGCAGCAAGAACATCGGTCAGGCAGCCGAGTGGGTCCGGGAGATCGACCCCGATGCCCCCGGCCCCCATAAGAAAAAGGTGCTCACGGCCCGCGAAAAAACCATCGCCAACCAGATCTTGAAAGAGATTGAGGGACGCGTCAATTTCCTGGTGGGCATCGGCCTGGACTATGTGACCATGGACCGCACCGCCCGCACGCTGTCCGGTGGCGAGGCCCAGCGGGTGCGCCTGGCCACCCAGATCGGCTCCGGGCTGACCGGGGTGCTCTACGTCTGCGACGAGCCCACCGTTGGCCTCCATCCCCACGACGACCAACGGCTCATCGACACCCTGGTCCAACTGGTCGATCTGGGAAACACCGTGTTGGTGGTGGAGCACGACGAGGCCATGATGCGCGCGGCTGACTTCATCGCCGACCTTGGCCCCGGGGCCGGCGAGCACGGCGGCCATGTGGTCGCCACCGGCACCGTCGCCGACATCGAGGCATCATCCGACTCCCTGACCGGCGCGTACCTCAGCGGCCGCAAGGTCGTTCCGTTCCCCGAGGACCGGCGCAACGGCAGCGGCGGAGAGTTATTGGTCAAGGGCGCCGGAGAGAACAACCTTCGCAACATCGATGTCAGCTTCCCCCTGGGACGCCTGGTCTGCATCACCGGAGTTTCCGGTTCCGGCAAGAGCAGCCTGGTCTACGAGGTTCTGTACAAGAAACTCAACCAGGTGATCAACAACGGCCGGGACCTACCCGGCCAACACCGCGAGGTCCTGGGCATAGAGGGCGTGGACAAGGTCGTGAACATCGACCAATCGCCCATCGGGCGCACCCCCCGAAGCAACCCGGCCACCTACACCGGGGCCTTCACCCCCATCCGGGACCTGTTCGCCAGTCTTCCCGAAGCCCGGGTGCGCGGCTATGCGCCGGGCCGGTTCTCCTTCAACGTGAAGGGAGGCCGCTGCGAGGCCTGCCAGGGCGATGGTTACAACCAGATCGAGATGCAGTTTCTGCCCGATGTCACCGTCCCCTGCGAGATCTGCGAGGGCCGCCGCTACAACCGGGAGGCCTTGGAAGTAACCCTAAGGGGCAAGAGCATCGCCGACGTACTCAGCATGACCGTGGCCCAGGCGCTGGAGTTCTTCATCAACTTCCCGCGCATCAAGCCCAAATTGGAGACCCTGCGGGACGTGGGCCTGGGCTACATCCGCCTGGGACAGCCCGCCACCACCCTCTCCGGCGGCGAGGCCCAACGGGTGAAGCTGTCCACCGAACTCTCCCGCCGGGCCACCGGCAAGACCGTATACCTGCTGGACGAGCCCACCACCGGCCTCTCCTTCGAGGACTGCGCCGCCCTGCTGGGAGTCCTGCACCGCCTGGTGGACACCGGCAACACGGTCATACTCATCGAGCACAACCTGGACATCATCAAGAACGCGGACTGGGTGATCGACCTGGGCCCCGGCGCCGGCGACAAAGGGGGCAGGCTCATCGCCACCGGCACCCCGGAGCAACTGGCCGCCAACCCAAAGTCCCTCACCGGCAAGTACCTGAAGCGGGTGCTGAAGACGCCCCGACCCCAGGCCAAGGCGGCCAAGGTCAAGTCCCCGGTCCGGAAGGCAGCCAAAACCAAAACCCCGGCCAAAGCCCCGGCCAAAAAACGGACCAAAGAGCCGGCGTTGGCGGGTGCGGACAACTAGTCCGGTCATTCATTCTGCTCCTCTGGGGCGGTCTGCTAGAATGACCCATCCGAAACCACCACTGGGAGAACTGATATGGCACTGCACTATGACGGCGAAGTAAGGATCACCAAGGTCGCCGGGATGAGCCCCATGATGAACAACGGCTACCTGATTACCTGCCCCGAGACCAACGAAGCCATTTTGATCGACACCCCAGGAGAACCGGAGAAGTTGCTGGACGTCATCGGTGACGAGGACATCAAGGCGATATTGATCACCCATAACCACGGCGACCACCTGGCCGGGTTCGGCGAGATCACCGGCAAGGTGGACGCTCCGGTGGGCATCTCCCCGGCCGACGCCCACGCCCTGCCCAGGACACCCGACATTGATTTGACCGACGGCAAGATTATCAAGTTCGGGAACCGGGAACTTCAGATCCTGAACACCCCCGGCCACACCGACGGCGCTTCCTGCTTCCTGGTGGGCAAGCACCTGTTCTCCGGCGACACTCTGTTCCCCGGCGGCCCCGGCAAGACCCGCAGCCCGGAGGCGTTGACCCAACTGTTGAACAGCATCACCAGCAAACTGCTCCCTCTGTCCGACGACACCTTCGTCTACCCCGGCCACGGTGACGACACCACCATCGGCGAGGCCCGCCGCCGTTACACCGAATTCTCCTCCCGGCCGCACCCGGCGGACCTGCAAGGCGACGTGGACTGGCTAACCACTTAACTTTTGTTAACGCTGGCATCCAACCGAACCCCCCAGGCGAAATCAAGGAGTACATGTACCAACGTTCCGTTCTGGATAATAAGCTGCGCGTTCTGACATCGACCATGCCCCATACCCAATCGGTCTCCATGGTCATCTGCGTGGGCGCCGGCTCCCGGTATGAGTCCGAAAAACTGGCCGGCGTCTCCCATTTCATCGAGCACCTGCCCTTCAAGGGGACCAAGAGCTGGCCCACCGCCCGAGACGTAAGCGAGGCCATCGAGGGCGTCGGCGGCGTGATGAACGCCAGCACCGACCGGGAAATGACCGTCTTCTGGTGCAAGGTTGCCCGTCTCCATTACCAGACCGCATTCTCGGTGCTGCTGGACATGGTGCTCCATTCCCGTCTCGACCCGGAAGAGGTGGAGAAAGAGCGCGAGGTCATCCAGGAAGAACTGCGCATGACCTACGACCAGCCGTCATACCGGGTGGACCTGCTGATCGACGAGGCTATGTGGCCCGATCAGGCCATGGGCCGCGACGTTGGCGGCACCCCGGAGACGGTGGCGGACATCCAGCAGAAAGACATCCGCGAGTACATGCACCAGCAGTACAACCCGGCCAACACCGTGGTGGCCGTCGCCGGCAACGTTACCCACGATGAAGTTGTCGGCATGCTGGCTGAGACCACCCGGGACTGGAAGCCCCTGGAACCATTGAAGTGGGAGCCGGCCACCGACGGGGTCGACGGCCCGGTGGTCAAGGTCGAGCGCCGCCGCAGCGACCAGTCCCACCTGTGCTTGGGCGTGC
>CAYMZL010000279.1:0-4031 GCA_964394825.1 uncultured Dehalococcoidia bacterium
CGACTTCCAGACGGTCATCGGAAGGGAGGCCCGGGCCCAGTTGTTGGAGGCTGAAGGCCGGCTGCCGGATTACGTGCTGGCCTGCGTCGGCGGCGGCAGCAACTCCATCGGCATGTTCCATCCCTTCATGCCGGACGAGGACGTGAAACTGATCGGCTTGGAGGCCGGCGGTGAAGGCATCGACACCGGCAGACACTCGGCCACCCTCAGCGCCGGGCGGCCCGGCGTGCTCCACGGCGCAATGTCATATCTGCTCCAGGACGAGCACGGGCAGGTGCAGGAGACCCACAGCATCTCGGCGGGGCTGGACTACCCCGGCGTGGGCCCCGAACACAGTTATCTGAAGGACTTGGGCAGGGCCGAGTACCGGGAGGTCAACGACGCTCAGGCATTAGAAGCGTTCCATCTCTTGTGCCGCACCGAGGGCATCATCCCGGCGCTGGAGTCTTCCCACGCGGTGTTTGCGGCGGTTGAACTGGCCGGAAAATTGACCCCGGATCAGATAGTTCTGGTCTGCCTCAGCGGCCGGGGCGACAAAGACATCAACATCGTCGCCCAGGAATCGGGAATTCAGATATAGCCCGGTGCAGTTGCCCCTCTCAGGCTCGCACGGCCACTTTCCCAGCCGTCATCCAGAGGCAATCGCCATGCTATAATGGGCTGCCGATTCGCAAGAGCCGTATCTGAGCGGCCTCCGGCACAATCTCGGTTCGACTTCCGCCAAATAGCCAAACAGCCAAGTAGGAGACACGACTATGGACCTGGGCCTTCAGGACAAGGTGGCAATCATCACGGGTGGAAGTGACGGGATCGGGAAAGCGGCCGCATTGAGCATGGCCAAAGAGGGGGCCAACGTAGTGATCGTGGCCCGCCGGCAGGAAGTGCTGGACCAGGCGGTCCAGGACATCAAGACGGCTACCGAGGGTTCGGTAGTCCCTCTGTCGCTGGACGTAACCTCGGACGGAGCGTCCCAGAAGATGATCAAGACGGCCCTGGACAACTTCGGACGGGTCGATATCGTGGTCAACAACGCCGGCACGTCCATGGCCAAACCCTTCGAAAGCGTTAGCCAAGAGGACTGGACATCGGACTTTGACCTGAAGGTCTGGGCCGCGGTCCGGTTGATGCAAGACGCCATCATCGAGATGCGGAAGGTCGGCGGTGGCCGAATCATAAATGTAACGAACCTGGGCGGCCGGACCCCCGGCCCGTCCTCCATGCCCACTTCCATCTCCCGGGCGGCCGGGATCGCCATCACCAAGGGCCTGTCCAAGGACCTGGCCAAGGACAACATCCTGGTCACCACCGTTTGCATCGGCCTGGTCAAGAGCGGCCAGCACCAACGCCGTTACGACGCTCGTATCGAGAAGGAACCCAACCTGTCCATCGAGACCTTCTACGACGAATTGGCCAAGGCGCGCTCCGTGCCCTTGGGCCGCGTGGCCGAACCCGAGGAAGCCGGCGACGTCATCGCCTTCCTGGCTTCAGAGAGGGCCAGCTACCTCACCGGCATCGCGGTGAACCTGGACGGCGGCGCTTCGGCAGTCCTTTAGGACCACGGCGGCCCAGACGATCAAACAACGACAAGGACCAGAGGTTGACCTTGACTAGCTCCTACATGAATGAAATGCAGCCGCCCCAGAGGGTGCTGCTGGGGCCCGGACCAAGCACCGTCCACCCTCGGGTGCTGCAGGCGATGGCCACGCCCGTGGTGGGGCACTTGGACCCGGCATTCTTTCAGGTGATGGACGACGTGTGCGAGATGCTGCGCGAAGTTTTCCACACCAGCAACACGATGACCCTACCCATCTCGGCCACCGGCACGGGCGCCATGGAGACGGCCTGCGTCAACATCATCGAGCCGGGCGACTCGGTGCTCATCTGCCGGAACGGCTACTTTGGCATCCGCCTGGCCGACATCGCGGAACGCTGCGGGGCCACCGTGCACCTGATGGACACCCCCTGGGGCAAGGCCGTGGATCCCCAGATGCTGCGGGATGAACTCAAGAAGCACTCGGGGCTCAAGGCCGTGGGGGTGGTCCATGCCGAGACGTCCACCGGCGTGTTGAGCTCGGTAAAAGAACTAGTCGATGTGATTCACGAACACGGTGCGCTGGCCATCGTCGACGCCGTGACGTCCTTGGGCGGCCATGACATGAGGATGGACGACTGGGGAATCGACATCTGCTACAGCGCCACCCAGAAGTGCTTGGGCGCCCCGCCGGGACTGGCCCCCATCAGCCTCAGCGGCGCGGCCATGGCTGTGGTCGGCAATCGGAAGACCAAGGTCCAGAGCTTCTACTTCAACCTCAAAGACTTGGAGGCCTACTGGAACGAGACTAGGGCCTATCACCATACCTCGCCCATCAACATGACCTACGCCCTGCGGGAAGCCCTCCGCATGATGATGGAAGAGGGGCTGGAAAACCGGATCCAGCGGCACGCCAGGGTGGCCGGCGGTCTTCGCGCCGGCATGGAGTCGCTGGGAATGACGCTGCTGGCCGAGGAAGGGCACCGGCTTAACCCATTGACCACTGTGTCGGTCCCAGAGGGCATCGACGACGCCAAGGTGCGGCGGACCCTGCTGGACGATTACGACATCGAGATCGGCGGCGGCCTGGGAGAATTCCGGGGCAAGGCCTGGCGCATCGGCCTGATGGGCGAGTCGGCCCGGGAGCGGAACGTCTTCGCGCTGCTCTCCGCTCTGGAGACGATCTTGTCAAAAGAAGGTTACGAAGTGGCCTTCGGCGCCAGCCTGTCGGCGGCCCAGCGGGCCATAGCGACCTTCGGCGACGATTAGATAGCCGAGGCGTCATCCGTCGTAGGGGCACGGCAGTGCCGTGCCCCTACGACTGTAAAATCCAGATTCTCAGGACCCCTCTAACCCATAGGCCTCGTCCAGTATGTCCACCACGTGGCGGACCCGCCCCGCCGTCTTCCGCGACCTGAAACCCTGCTCCACCTGAAGCATGCAGCCCGGGTTGGCCGTGATCACTTCCTGGGTTCCCGTGGCGTCGATACTGTTCATCTTTCGCTTGAGCAGCCGCTGGGACAGGGCGGGCTGGACCGTTGAATAGATGCCGGCCCCGCCGCAGCAAAGGGTGGAGTTCTCCATCTCCACCAGCTCCAGGCCGGGGATCGAGTTCAGTATGTCCCGCGGCGCGGCGGTGATGCGCTGGGCGTGGGCTAGGTGGCATGGGTCCAGGTAGGTGACCTTCCGGTTGATCGCCGCCGTGGGAGCTTGCAAGGGCAGGCCCACCAAAAACTCGGTCACGTCCTGGGTCATCTCGCCGAAACGGACCGCCTTGGCGCTGTAACCGGGGTCGTCCTTCAGCAGTTCGGCGTATTCCTTCATGGTGGAACCGCAGCCGGCGGACGAAGTGATCACCCGCTCCACACCGGCGGCCATCAGCGCGTCGATGTTGGTCCTCGCCATGGCCCTGGTGGTTTCCAGGTCGCCGGCGTGGGCGTTCAACGCCCCGCAGCAACCCTGGCCTTGGGGCACCATCACATCGCAACCGTTGCGGGTCAGCACCCGCACCGTGGCCTCCATGGTCGGGCCCTGCATCAAGGGCATGACGCAGCCGGACAGCAGGGCGACGGTCATCTTCTTCCCGCCCTGGGCCGGATGGACCGTGTCTGACGGCCCGAAGAATCTTCCCCCCATCGGAGGCAATTGGGCCTCCAGTTTAGCGATGCCGCCGGGCAGCAGGTAGAGCAGGTGGGACAGCCGGAGCAGCTTCTGGATGCCCAGCCGTTGGTAAAGGCGGATGAGGTGGGCCCCAAACCGCAAACGCCGTGGATGGGGCAAGGCGCCTCGCAGGAAAAAGCGGCTGAGCCGCCGCAGTTCCCTGGACTGGAGCCCGGCGGCCCGGACCTGGGCGCGGGTGCGTTCCATGATCCGGCCGTAGGGAACGCCCGACGGGCACACCGCCTCGCAGGCGCGGCACTGGAGGCACATATCCCAATGGGAGACGATCCTGGGGGTGATCTCCACCCGCCCCTCATTCACCGCCTTCATCAGCGCGAGG
>CAYMZL010000280.1:0-4027 GCA_964394825.1 uncultured Dehalococcoidia bacterium
AGAACAACGTAATCTCGGAAGAAGACTTCTACCACGAGATCGAGGGCGCGCCCGATCCGTAGGGTGGGCCGGCTATCGCCAGTCTCGACCTCTGGTCGGAAGTCAGGGCGAGCGATTATACGGGTTGGATGACATCACGCCAGTTGGCATCTGTATTGTAGGGGCGGGTTTTAAACCCGCCCCTACATGCATAAAACAGGCTCAAATAATTGAACCAATTGACCCCGATACCCCTCATGGTGAGCCCACCCAGCCGTTCGTGGTGTCCTTCCGCGGAAGGATGTCGAACCACCGCTACGCGTCCTTCGACGGGCCCAGGACAAACGGGTTGGCTCGAAGACCAAGATTCCGAACCTGCCCCGGCTCCCCTTAGGCGGGAGCGGCATCTCTACGTTCCGATGGAGCCAGCAGCTAGGCTCATTCAATAAGTCAGCATCATCCGCTGAATCTCCGCCGGGTCCTTGGTTATAGTTAGGGCCAGCATCAACAAGATACGCGCCTTTTTCGGCGTGAGGTTGTCCGCCACGATGTAGCCGTCTTCGGTGAAACGGCGGGTCAGCATGACTCGCCCGCTCCCGGTTTGGGTGGCAATCACCACCGGCATCCCAGCGTCAGATACTTCCTTCAAGGCCGCCATGAATGGGGGAGGCGAGCCGCCGCTGCCCAACCCCGCAGCCACCAGACCGTCCACACCTGCCTGGGCCAGGGCTTTGACCACCAGTCCGTCGGCCCCAGCGTAGGCGGTCGCGATGTCCACCCTGGGCAGTCGGTCCACGCCCTCCACGTCAAATTCAGAGTCGATGGTATGGGCCCGGTCCGGGCGGCGGTAGAAGACCACTTCCTCGTCCGAATCGGCATAGCCCAAGAACCCGAAGTCGGGGGCTTGGAAGGTCTCCAGGCGGTAACTGTTGGTCTTGGTCACGTCCCGCGCCGCTTGAATCTGGTTATTCAAGATGGTCAGCACGCCCCGGCCTGCCGACTGCGGTGCCGCCGCCACCCGGATGCAGTCGATCAGGTTCACATCGGAGTCGGTGCCCAGGCCCGTGGGCGGGCGCATGGCGCCGGTGACCACCACGGGTCTGCTGCTCTTCACCGTCAGGTTGAGAAAGTAAGCGGTCTCCTCCAGGGTCGCGGTTCCGTGAGTGACCGCCACACCCGCGGCGCCGGGGTCGTCCCGGAAGATCTGGTTGATCCGCTTGGCCAACCCCAACCAGTGTTCGGGCGTGACATCGGTGCTCCCCAGGTTCAGGAACTGCTCGGCCCGCACGTCGGCAAACTCCAGCACTTCAGGCACCCGCTCCAGCATCTCCTCGATGGTCAGGTGCTTGCCGTCGTAGCTGTAATTAGTGTAGTCGGTGCGGGTGCGTCCCACGAAAGATATACTCCCGCCGGTGCCCACCAGATATACCCTCGGCTTGCTTTCGCTAGTCATGGACCAACTCCCTGTTAAGTTAGAGCCGCGCCTGGCTCGCCGGTTAAACCCGCCCTGCGCCGAGAAGTATACGACGGCGCTGCAAATCGGATACAGATGGACGGACCCACCGCCGCGATGGGGTCAATAGGCCGGCCCATCAGGACCGGCCCCTGTAAAATGCCTTCCCGAACATGGGCACATGTGCTATTCTCAGTATTGACGGGTGGTGCCAGACTTCTCTCGTAATCGAGACTAGATCGCAGCCCAATGCCACCTCAGGACAGCATTCGGGCCTGGGCGGACCAGCGGAAATCAACTTGGAAACCACTGCCTCCGGAGCAGGACATCCGATAGGATTGACGGCAGCAGATACATCGCAAGTAGCTTGAGGGAAGGTATCCGAGGCAGGGATGCCCGGAATAAAAAAGAAGGACGATTATACGGCCGCCTTTTTAGATTCCCTGGGCGTGAGATTCGGCAGATATTGATAATCGAGACGTCCAGCGTCTACTGGCCCGGCCAGCCCAATGCCGGAGCCACGGCTGGCAAGGAGGTGACCTCCGTTGTTGGCCCTTTGGATGCTCAGAGCGTTGAGCGCCGGGGGTCTTGGGGTAATTGGCTGGCGGCTGGGACTCTATGTCTCGGAATCATACTCAGATAAAGAAGAATTCCTACCCTGGGGTCTCGCACTGGCCCTAGCCGGCGCAATCATCGGGGGAGTTTTAATCCCCTACCTGATCCTCAAGCCCTGGCGCATGAGCGCCGAATTTATCGATTCCATACCTGGCTCGGCATTGATCTCGGCCACGGCCGGCCTGCTCGTGGGCTTGGTCGTTGCCTCGCTTATCTCCATTCCCCTGTACACGCTGTCCGGCTGGCCCAGTTGGGCCGTCCCGGTCATCGTGAACGTGGTCCTGGGTTTCTCCGGCCTCTGGCTGGGGGCCCAGCGGGAACGGGATGTGCGCGCCATCTTCCCCGGCCTGGAGGCCCCCGCTCCGTCCATCGGCTCCGCCATGGGTTCCAATGGGATCGGATGGACCGGCAAGGCCGATAGGGTCAAGTCGCAAAAGTCCTCGCGGAACGGCAACATTCTCGTGGACACCAGCGCAATCATCGACGGCCGGATCGCCGACCTCAGCATCACCGGGTTCTTGGAGGGTTCGTTGGTCGTGCCGCGCTTCGTTCTGGACGAGCTCCGCCACATCGCCGACTCCAGCGACCCGCTCCGGCGCAACCGTGGCCGCCGCGGCTTGGAGGTCTTGGGAAAGTTGCGCAAAGACGACTTGGTCCCGCTCCAGGTCTTGGACGTGGGCGTGGAGAACGGCAAAGAGGTGGACGCAGTCCTGGTCCAACTGGCCCGGGAGACGAAAATGGCCATCCTCACCACCGACTACAATCTGAACCGGGTTGCCGAGCTTCAGGGCGTTCAAGTCTTGAATGTCAACGAACTGGCCAACGCTCTCAAGTCCATCGTTCTCCCCGGCGAAGAGCTGCGGGTGAACATCGTCCAAGAGGGCAAAGAGGTGGGCCAGGGCGTGGCCTACCTGGATGACGGCACAATGGTGGTGGTCGAAGGCGGCCGGCGCTACCTGAACGCCTTCCACGACGTCGTCGTCACCAGGGTGTTGCAGACCGCGGCCGGACGGATCATCTTCGCCCAGCCCAAGGGCGAATAAGCTCCGGACTCTCAGGGTAATGCTGGAGAAACGGTGGTCAAAACAGGCGCGGTAATCGTGGCTGCCGGGCGCGGCACCCGCATGGGAGGCGTGGACAAGACCTTTGCCCCCCTGCTGGGTGTGCCCCTGGTGGCCCACACCCTGGACCGCTTCGAGTCATCTCCCCGGGTTGACCAGATAGTGCTGGTCTTGGCCGCAGATTCCCTGGACCGGGGCCGGACACTGGTCCAAGAACGAGGCTACCACAAGGTGGCCCACGTCTGCGCCGGCGGCCAAAGACGTCAGGACTCGGTCCGGAACGGGCTGGAACTGCTGTCTCCATGCGATTGGGTCATGGTCCACGACGGCGCCCGGCCCTGTCTTGACGATGACACGCTGCAACGGGGACTGGACGCCGCCGCCGAGTGCGGATCAGCCGTGGCCGGGGTGCCCGTGAAAGACACCATCAAGCTGGTGTCGCCGGACCAGATGGTGCGAGAGACCCCCGACCGGTCGAGTCTCTGGGCCGCCCAGACCCCCCAGGTGTTCCGGTACAGCCTGTTGTTGGAGGCCCACCGCACCTGCACGGGAGACGTGACCGACGATGCAGCCATGGTGGAAGCCCTCGGCCACCCGGTGAAGATGTTCCAGGGCTCTTACGAGAACATCAAGGTGACCACCGCCGAGGACTTGGCCATCGCCGAGGTCTTCCTACGAGCCGCCTCTGGGTAACCCTACTTCGGGTTCTCCGGGGATTTACTCTCCCTCTTCCCGTGGCGTAAACTTCCCGCGATATGTCCACTCCCCCAAGATCCGAACCACCGGAATTCCGCTCTGGTATCGGCTTTGACTCTCACCCTTTGACCGAGGGACGCAAGCTGGTGCTGGGCGGAGTGGAGATTCCCCATGACCGGGGGCTCTCCGGCCACAGCGACGGCGACGTGCTGGTGCATGCGGT